>JANQGW010000125.1 GCA_028282905.1 Sedimentisphaerales bacterium
TGAAACGATTAGCAATACCATTAATCCAACGATGTTTAATGCGTTTTTCATAATCTGTCTCCATAATTTGAAAAATGTCTCCGTACTACTCAGAATAGTACACGAAGAGACTCTTATGGGTTTACGGAGACATTTTTCAAATTATGGAGACAGATTATGAAAAACGCATTAAACATCGTTGGATTAATGGTATTGCTAATCGTTTCAGGATGCAGTTCAGTTTGCACGAGCCTTTCTAAACAAGAACCGGTATCCGTTGAAAAGCGAGATAGTGAAAAAATCGAAATTCTGTGGGCTGATGTGTATCGGGAAAACGGACAGACATGGGGCTGTGCGACTCTTCAACAGAAATCTACAACCAGCGGAACCATAAAATCTCATATCGATCTCCAAATAGTAGCTCCGGATGGCTCTGTGCAATATACCGCTGTTTCAAAGGAATTATATATTCCCCCAAAACGAACCGGTAAGTTGGACAGCAAGAAAGTTCGAGTGAAACTTCCCAATGATATTCCGGAAGGTTCAAAGATCATCATGGCAATTCACAGCGACAAACGCAAAGATTGCCTTAAGTCTTCAAAAACAAGCTGACCCTTCATTTGTGAACTATAGAAAGAGAGTCAATAATGCATAAACAATGTTTTGACACATGGAACCATGATCACGCCTTTGGGCAGGACATCAAAAAGGCCGGAGAGCATCGCACGCTCATTGTCATCGGCATCACGCTGGTTACGATGATTGTTGAAATTGCCGCGGGTCTTGCTTTTGGGTCCATGGCACTGTTGGCAGACGGCTTTCACATGGCAAGCCATGCGTCCGCTTTGACGATCTCTGCTTTCGCCTACTACTATACTCGACGTCATGCGCATGATGCACGGTTTAATTTTGGAACCGGTAAAATCAATTCTCTGGCCGGGTTTGCCAGTGCAGTCATCCTTGCAATCTTTGCCTTAGTTATGGCATGGGAAAGCATTGAGCGGTTTATAAATCCCGTTGAAATCGGCTTCAATCAGGCAATCCTGGTGGCAGTTCTTGGTTTTATCGTGAATGGAATCTGTCTTCTTATTCTCGGAGGACACGGCCACTCTCATAACCATGATGAACATTCGCACGATCATTCTGCGCATCACCATCATAAAGACCATAATCTCTGGTCAGCCTATCTTCATGTTCTGGCCGATGCTTTGACATCCTTATTGGCTATCTTTGCGCTGCTGGCGGGAAAATATTTCGGACTGAACTGGCTGGACCCCTGCATGGGAATTATCGGTGCAGTTCTTGTGATACGTTGGTCCTGGGGACTGCTAAAAGCTTCAGCTCATGTACTGCTGGACCTTCAAGCTCCTGAAGAATACAGAACTCAAATCAGGCAGGCCATCGAAGCGGTTGACGACAACAGAATTTTAGACTTGCACGTATGGTCTGTAGGAGCCGGGATATATGCTTCTAAAATGGTTATCGTATCTTCAAATCCATTGACGGTTGAGCAATACCATAACCTGATTCCGGAAGAATTTGGCTTGGTGCATAAAGTAATTGAAGTCAGAAAATGCACTTCATGTCCGCCTTGAAATACTCAAGTCGGATGACTCTATTATGACTCCATTGATAGTAGATTTTATGTTACAATAATTATAAACCCATGATAACTGACCAGAAAACACATAATGATCAGCATTTTATGATAAAAATAGTATATTAAAGCTGTTATCCGGATTATAATATGTTAAGAATACTTGTTGAGTAGCAAAATTCAACGTAGCCACCTTATAAAACCTGATATACCGATTATCCAGATTGAGTTTATACAGATCTCAAGAAGGGTGTTTTGAGACTGTAGAATAAAGAGTTTTCCGACTATATTTGGCAAAATAAGGACCGGGGGGCGGTTTCATTCTCTGGAAACCTGAAGCGGGGACCGCACGTTAAAGACGCGTGATTATTTGTCAAGTTTGATAATATACTGAAGATTGTTTGTCCTCATTGGGCCGCGGTGTCGGTATTTCATAAGCAGCCATAGGTCTGTTTAGAAAATGGATATTTTTCCTATTGACACCAACGGCCTTGTTGAATTAGTATGATCTGCGGTTGAGAGAACTCTTGCGTGACGAGGCCGTGGCCCATCTTAAAAGAATTGGAAAAGTGGCAATACACTTTCAGAGTCGCGGCCCCTTACTTTTTTCCGCATTTACCACTTGTTGACAAACCGACATCCTCCGGCTATAATTGTTCTATCATTTCCACAATCACCATCGGTGGATGTTGCGACGAGTAAGGAAAAGAATTTGGAGAGGAAAGATGAACAAGATACTATTTTGGGCCACTTTATGTATTCTTACTATTGGAGGAAAAGCTCAGTCGGGATCTGTACAATGGCATCGAGTTAATTTTAATTGTATTACAAACAACAACCCGGCAAACGCACGGGCTGGGGAAAATCAACTGGTATGGATTTTACTACTGAAAACGCCGATCCAAGCCATTTCCCCAGCGGCTCACCAGATAAAATTTTCTTTAAATTCTACAATCTCCCAAGTTCTGATCACATGACCATAAGCAGAATCGTCTTTGACCTGCCGAAAGACTTGAGTTATTCAGGTTCAATGCTTTATGACCAGTCTGCTTACAGTCTTGCTTTTGATAATATCAGAAATTCAAATTTAGCTTTTCCGGGGAGCGACTTATTGTCTCCCAATTTCAATATTGATTATGAACTGAGAGAGGCTCAGTGGAGGGATTACGAATTAGGGCTTCAACCCGGAGAAACATTGTATGCAGCGATCAGTTTTTATCCCTCTGTAGTGGCAGGGTATGATGTGCTTGGAGCCATTGAAAGTGGCTCATTAAGAATCGGTTACTATGTCGATGATTTTGCAGATGGAGGTTACGAGTCATTTGTCATCATTCCCGAACCTTCCACCCTCGCCTTGCTTGCTTTTGGCGGACTGATAATAAGAAAATGTAAATAATTAAGGTTTAAGGGCCTTTAGTTCCCTTGAACCTTAATTATTATCAGCAATCACCTGACGAGGGAGATGCGGAGGGAGTCGAATTATCAACTTGGAGAGAAAGATGAAAAGAAATTTTCTATTAGGTTTAATGCTCTGTTTGTGCATTATCAGTTCAGGTTACGCTGATAAATTTGGCACTGAGGACAATCGTTTTGAGATTGAATGTATGGGATAATGGAGATCTCGGAAACCGGGAGACAGGAGATTATTACACGTTCTCCGGCGTTAATCACGGAGACTGTCGGATGGGTACCTACGAGATTAACAACGACCAGTGTAGCAAGGTCATTAATGAGTATGGCGAAGTCAAGGGCAGTCTTTCTAAAGCGTATCATTCACCGATCAGCAACATTCAACTGCGAGGAGATTAAATGGGCATTTTAAGATGTTTTTTGTTTTCATGTTTTGGACTTTTATTATTTAACACTTCGCAGGCTGGGACATACTCTGGCGGCAGTGGTACAGAAACTTCTCCTTACAAAATCGGCACAGCTGATGACTGGCTGGAATTAGTTAACAGTTCTTCTGACTGGTCAAGTTCTTTTATATTAATCTCAGATATAAACCTTTCTGAAGTTTCGAATTTAAAGCCAATTGCATTCGATACAGATTCTAGGTTCTTCGGTTTCCAAGGTATTGCTTTTTCTGGTATCTTCGATGGCAATGGCCATTCAATCAAAGATGTTTCCATAAATATGCCCAATGACTTTTATATTGGTTTGTTTGGTTATATTGAATCTGGAGGAGAGATACGTAATCTTGAACTTATTAATTCTACTCTGGCTGGCCAAGGTTTTGTTGGAGGAATAGCTGGATTCAATAAAGGGGATATTAAAAATTGTAGCTTTGACGGATTCGTAGATGGCGGTGTTTACGGCGGAGCAGGCGGACTTGTTGGAATTAATGAAGGTGGGACAATAGAGAGATGCCACGCCGAGGGGGTTGTTGATACCTGGAGGTTTATGGGAGGTGTGGTTGGGATAAATTCAGGAACAGTCATCAACTGTTATTCCATGAGTGATGTCTCAGGTATATACTCATCTGCAACTGCATATGAGTGTACAGGAGGGCTGATTGGAGAAAATTCAGGCAAAGTTATTTCCTGTTATGCAACGGGATCAGTGAGTGGAAATTGCAAAGTTGGCGGACTAATAGGCAGTGATAAAGGGACCGTTTCGGACTGCTATGCAAATGGGACCGTATTAACAGAGGAGGGACACTCCATTGGAGGCTTTGTAGGTCAGTCAGATGGCACGATACAGAATTGTTATGCTACGGGGACTGTAAGTGCGACAGAAGATGGGGGGATGGAATAGGTGGATTTGCAGGATGTAATATAGGCGTGATTATGTCTTGTTATGCTAAAGGCTCGGTGAATTCAGCAGGGTTTTCTTTGGCAGGTGGCTTTGCAGGCAACCATTCTCGCGGTAAAATTAGTAATTGTTATTCAACTGGAATTGTAACAGCAGAAGATGGGCTATGTGGAGGTTTTGTTGGTATCATTTATGCCACAATTACTAGAAGTCATCCCCTAACCCTCCTTAGGAGGATTAGGATGCAGCCAAGTTGCACCATGGCCAGAAAGTTTTTAAGATGATATTCATAACGAACAACC
>JANQGW010000241.1 GCA_028282905.1 Sedimentisphaerales bacterium
GCAACATATGCGGCAGATTATATTAACGGGCATGCGGCCGTGTTATTCAACGGCAGCAGTGATTATCTGCAGGATGCTACTTTAGCGGCCGGCGCACCCGATACCGCTTCGGTGACGGCTTTTGTTGTTGCCAAGGTTAATGCGGTCACAGGGACGGATTACTTGATGTCCTGTCAGGATATGGTGACTGATTCCAGCGGTGACAACCGATTACGTTTTGCGGTCGACGGTACTCAGTGGCGGCATCGTGTTGGTGACGGCGGCAACTATGATTCAGCGTCGGATTTAGTCGATTTCAACTGGCATATCCAGACCGTTGTTTCGGGTCAAAGCTCTAATCTGACCAAAATGCTTGTTGATAGCGATGTGGTGATGACGGGAACCCATGGCACGACGGCAAATTGCTTAGACCTTTCGCGTATCAATCTTGGCGCTTATCATAGTTCACCAACGAATGGCCCGAAAGACTACGCGAATTGTTATATCGCCGAAGTTTTGATCTATGAAGGTTCCTTGACAGATACAGAGATCGAGCAGGTACATGCGTATCTGGATAGCAAATGGTTTGCAGTAGATTCGATCCCTCCTGCGGCGCCAATGGGATTAACAGCTACTGCTGGTGATGGCAGTGTTTCACTGGACTGGCCTGATAACGCTGAAAATGACCTTGACGGTTACCGAGTGTATCGCAGTACTTCAGAGACAGGGCCGTTTTCGCTCATCGCAACTGCTGTCGGCAGTGATTATGAAGATAATGATGCTAATAAAGGTATGGTGTATTTCTATACCGTCTCTGCCGTCGACACCTCTAATAACGAATCTGCTGATTCCGATCCGGCTTATGCGAATTTAAGGATCAAGGGCGATCTGAACGGAAACGGTACGGTTAACTTTTTGGATATATCTTTATTCGCTCAAAACTGGTACGATAGTAATTGTTGGTACTGCAATGGGGCGGACTTGAATGGTGACGGGCAGGTGGAGACAGGAGATTTACAGATGCTCGTTGAGAACTGGATGATTTCGATTGACTACGGCCTGGTCTTATTCTGACCGTTTGATGCCGACGCTTCCGATATCATTTCCGGCCATGACGGTACCTTGATGAACGGTGGCTTGCTCAATGCCGCTGATCCTGCTGTAGGTGTCGGCTCAGTTATGTTTGATGGCGTTCGATGATTTTATGTGGGTTGTCGACTACAAAGGTATTATAGGGACGCAGTCCCGCACCTATACATTTATGACGAAATGCCGTGACAGAATGCTGCCGGCGTTGGGCCGGGCACATTGTTGTCATGAATGGGAGCCAGAGGTGCTACGCACCATGACATTTATCTGGGAACCGATCCAGACGCCGTTCAGAGTGCGATAAAAACATCACCGGAGTATCGGGGCGTCAGACGGAAACGGGTTATTCGCCCAAGAATTTGAAGCCAGGGCAGCAGTACTACTGGCGCATCGATGAGGTGGTCGATGGCGATATTGTCAAAGGCCGCCTCTGGTGCTTTAAATGTAATAGTTAAGACTTTATCTGACTGTCTTACTCAAAAACTCGTAGTTGTTTGTGTTTTAAAGACTTATTTAAACCCTTATTTCCCAGACAAAACCATGCGGAAAAGTGAGGATTTGGTGGTAAGGATAGAATAATGTTAAGTAGACCGTTAAATGGGAAATCTTGGTTAATATAAATCTTAAAACAAGGGTATTAAAATTATGTGTTCATTATTAAACTAATTGTCAAAGGGATGGCTAGTGAAAGAGTTAGGTGTTGGTTTTGATTGGAATTATTGTTTTGACACGAACCGACGGAATGAAATAGATTTTCGATGCAATGAATATGCCGCCAGAGAGCTTTATAGAAATGGGTATCTGAAAAATACGAGTACCCTGTTTTTGCTCCATTTTTTACGCAAAGCAAGGTATGGGATTATTGGCATGTTACTTATGCTGACGGTCGTATATGTTCAAGCTGCCCAAAAACCTTATAGCTCACGATATCCTATTTACGAGCCTCCGGGGCTCGACTTTAAAGTAGAGAGTGAACAGGGCCAGGCGATGTTGATACTGGAAACCAAACTGCAAGGTTCGGTGGGGTCTATTGATGAACGTTTTGCAAAAGGGCGGTTGCCTGGTCTGAAATCGCTAAAGAAACGATGGTCGGGGGTTGCCTGGCGGGGCGAGCGTGTGTATGCTCAGTTGATTTTATTTTCTAAAGAAGATGTTTCTCAGGTGAGACTGAAGTCAACTCCACTAGTTAACTGCGACAATGTGAGCTTGGGGGATGGTTCGCTAAGGCCACAGTTTGTTCGATATGTTTTAAGTGAAGGTGTTTTGTATCCCGACATACTAGACTCAGTTAAGGAGCTCGATTTGCCTGCTAATACATCTCGGCCAGTGTGGGTAACTCTGGAAGTACCTTGTGATTCCGAGGCAGGGCTTTATTCCGGGAAAGTGAGTGTTTCTGCTGCCGGCGGAATACAACTCGATTTTGAATTTAACCTTGAGGTGCTGCCGTTTGCGCTGCCAGAGCCAAAAGATTGGGGATTTTATCTTGATCTATGGCAAAATCCTTTTGCAATTGCCAGGTGGCACGGTGTTAAACTTTGGAGCGATGAACATTTCCGACTGATGGAACCCTACTGGCGTATGTTGGCTGAAGCAGGACAGAAATGCCTGACTGTTTCTCTTTTTAATTATCCATGGGGCGCGCAGGTTTACGATGGTTTTGAGGAAATGATTACTTGGACTCATAACAGTGACGATACATGGCAATATGATTTTAGCTTGTTGGATAAGTATGTAGCCTTTGCCGAAAGTGTAGGACTTGATGATCAGATTAACTGCTATTCGATGATTCCATGGACCAATCGATTTCCATATGTTGATGGTGAGACTGGTGATTTGAAAGAGCTGAAGGCCAAACCAAGTGAGCCTGCCTATGAAGCTCATTGGAAACCATTCCTGCAGGCCCTCGAGCGTCATGTCAAAGAAAAAAACTGGCAGGGTCGGTTTACAATAGCAATTGATGAACGTTCGGAAAAGGATGTTCTTGCAGCTCACACCTTGCTGAAAAAATATGCACCTTCTGCGAGGATAGCTTCTGCTACAAACCGTCCACCGAAAGAAATTGTGGTGGATGATTGGAGCCCTGCCCTTCGTACAAGTCACCCGGTTGACCCCAAAATAGTTCGTAAACGCAATGAAACTCCAGGGCTTGTTACAACATTTTATGTTTGCTGGAAGCCGGACAGACCGAATACTTTTCCCCACTCACCACCAGCTGAATCGGCATGGATGGGATTGTATGCCGCAGCGCACAACCGTACCGGGTTTTTGCGATGGGCATATAACTCATGGAATGAGAATCCATTTTATGAAACGAAGTATTGGGCAAAAAAGTGGGCGGCGGGAGACTGCTTTATGATTTACCCCGGTCCACGCAGTTCCATTCGATTTGAGCGGCTACGAGAAGGTATACAGGACTATGAAAAAATCCGGATACTAAGACAGCTTGCTATGGTTAATTCTAACAAGCAAGCCGTGGTAAAAGCGGTTCAGGGACTGAGACAATCTTTAGTGGTGATAGATTTGGATTCCGTTCAGACTACACCTGCTTCAGAACACGTGAACACGGTAAAGGCTTCGATGCTGAAGTTGAGCCGAGTCTTGCTTCAAAAATAAAGCGATTAGTATTAATAGAATTTAACAGGAGTTTAATTGATGATTGGTACGAAGATTAGTTTGTGTGGTTCCTTATCGAAGGGTTGGATGGCAAAGCAGCTTTAGATAAAAGGGCAGGAAAAGGGATTGAGGGTGCTTAGATTATGTTTGCGGTATAGTGCTTAACTGGTGAAATAGTTGATATCCAATCCACCGAAGCTGTGTAACAAGGGATGGCCGTTAGAAGAGTCTAAAGCAGCAATAAAAGAGGCGATTCTTTATCATTATGATCAGAGTATTGGAATTGCTTGGAAGTTATCACCGTGAGATAAGGTGGCGACTTTGCCGGGAGATCAAGATGCTTGATGTCAAGATTGCCTTGATTGTGGTTATGAAATTAGGAATTAGAAATGACAAAACTTTTTCGAGTGAATTGGGTTAAAAATTTGATGCCGGGGATATTTTTGATTGGCTATACCATTGGGACCGGCAGTTTGACCGCGATGAGTAAAGCCGGTGCAAACTATGGTACAGATTTACTCTGGGCAGTGCTGCTGAGTTGTTTTATTACCTGGTACCTGATCAATTTTTTCAGTCGGTTTACAATGGCCACGGGAATGACAGCAATGGAGGCCTACAAGAAGCACATTCACCCTGCTTATTCATGGGGACTTTGGGGGGCACTGTCGATTATCATCTTCTCCGCATTAATAGCAATGATTGGGCTGTTGACTGATGTATTACTTGTCTGGTGCAAAGAGACCTGGCAGCTTAGCCTGAACCGCAGGGTTGTGGGGATTATACTGGCACTGTTTGTTTATGGTCTGATATTGGTCGGTAATACCAAGCGATTTGAGATGATGTTGAGTGTGATGGTTGCATTTATGGGACTTGCATTTATAGGCTCTGCAATCTATTTCTTTCCTGGTTTCAAAGTTATTCTTAAGGGATTTGTTCCCAGTATGCCAGCAGTCGCTGAGGGTAGCGATAATAGTTCGATGAGCATTCTTGCCGGCATGGTAGGCACGACAGTATCGGTTTTTTCTTTTCTGATCAGAAGCGGTCAGGTTAAGGATCATGGGTGGACCATGGATGACTGGGAAACCCAGAAACGCGATGCGGTTTTCAGCTCAGTAATGATGTTTGTTCTAAGCGCGGCTGTAATGCTTACTGCTGCTTCTACGTTGCATATGACAGAGCATAAGATGAATCATATTAAGGAAATGATTCCCATGCTCAAGCCCTTATTCGGGCCATTGGCTCTATTTGTATTTACGGTTGGCATTATGTCTGCTGGAATATCTTCGCATTTGCCTAACATGATGGTCATTCCGTGGTTAGCTGACGACCTTAGCGGGAACACTCGAAATACCCGAACACTTAACAAGAGAGTTGTTCTATGTGTGCTGACAATCATTAGTATGCTTGGTGTATTCATGACGCGCCCTGTTTTTCTGCTGTTGCTCTCACAAGCCGGTATTTCGATTGTGATGCCTATGGCTTTGTTAGGTTTGATGTATCTTTCGGCCCACTGTATTAAACAGCAAGAATATAGACTCAAACTTATTGAATGGGGGATACTCGGCCTAATTTCCTGTTTTTCACTGTTTATGAGTTATCAGGGAATAAGGGGGTTACTTAAGGATTTGATTGGATAATTAATCTGAATCACAGACTTTAATGTTTAGGATAGATGATAATGAGATTTGCGAGACAGCAATATATTGAATTAATGAGCTTTGGAGATTTTGATCGACCAATGTTCAGTGAACTGTTCGGGCCATTAATTGGTCTGCCGGAAGAGTGGGAAGTCCAGGGAGCCAGTCAGGATGAAATTGACATGATCGCATTTGATTGGGACTATGTTCCGTATGTTGACTGCGGTGCAACACTTGGAGCATTTGGTACTCCACCTATTGAAGTACTTCAAGATGACGATGAGTATCGTATTGAAAAGGATTATCTGGGTCGAACAACAAAACTCTGTAAAAAAACGGCAACACTTCCTTTGCCAATGGATTACCCCGTAAGCGAGCCGAAAGACTGGCAGCGATTGAAAGAGTATTTTGTGTTTAGTGAAATGCGGATTGACCAACAACAAATTGAAAAAGCTAAAAGTTTGCAACAGCAGGGTTGGCTTGTTCGAGCGGAAATGCCTGGTGCATGGGACATTCTGAGAGAGTTAATGGGAGAAGAACGAGCCTGCCTGACAATATTTGATTGGCCAGATCTAATCCATGATATTTTTAGCACAATTACCGATACCTGCATTAAATGTCTGGAACGAGTGGCTGATCAGCTTGTCATTGACCAGCTTTTTGCGCATGAAGATATGGCAGGAAAAGCAGGCCCGATGGTTGGGCCTGCTCAGGTGCTGGAGTTTTTTAAGCCATATTATCTTGCGGTTTGGCAACTGCTTTCATCCCGAGGGACGAAGCTATTCAATCAGGACAGTGATGGCGATATGCGTCCACTGATTGATGCTTTTCTTGAGTGTGGTGTTAATGTGATGCATCCATTTGAACCTAACGCTGGCATGGATATTGTTGAGGCGAGAAAAAAATATGGTGATCGACTGGCTATGCTTGGCGGAATCGATAAATTCGTCTTGTTAAAAAGCAAGGATGAAATCCGCAAAGAACTTGAATACAAAATGCAGCCAATGATGCAGCAATCCGGTGGGATCGTATTTGGTATTGATCATCGGATACCAAACGGTGTTCCATTTGACAATTACTGCTACTATGTAAACCTCGGTCGTGAGATTATCGGTTTGCCGCCTCTGGATGGCACACGAAAAGGTTGGGGCAGAATGGCATTTTAGAATCAGTGAACTTATCACAAAGATGTCTTACTCAGAAATATGCGTTACGAAGATGCAGGAGGTGTCCAATGTAAAAAAATGAACGTGTCATGCTCTACGGGGCATGGAAATATGGCCCTTCATCACCGGCTGACAGGAGCGGGTGGCAAATCGCCATAATCCTGCATTGGTAAAGGGTTTTTGTTATGAGAAGATCGGAGCCGGTGGTTACGCAGCGGATGCGGCGACTGCAGTGGATGTTGTCAAGGGTTTTCTGTATTAATATTTTGAAATTCTAGGTCGTTATAGCATATCTGTGTCACTCCTGTTGAGAGAGATACAATAAAAGATTGCAATGTATTGCTTACAGATTTTCAAATGAGTGCAATTGTCAATGTTTTAAGGGTTTAATGATGTCTATTAGTTTAATTGAGAAATGTCAGTTTAATACGCAGAAGTATTTAGTAGCTTTGATTTTTGGATTGTTAGTTATTGTAGCCGGTTGTAATCAAACGGTGTTTAGCTATAAAATGGCGGATTTTCAAGATGATGGAGAATCGTTGGCGTTTTATATAGCGCCGGCGGATTCTGCTAAACTCTCGAACATAACCGGCGGGGAAGTTCGCAATGTGATTTTCTGTATTGGCGATGGTATGGGATTTGAGCATGTGGCCCTGTCACGTCATGCCGGCGGTGCCCCTCAGCTTTGGATG
>JANQGW010000242.1 GCA_028282905.1 Sedimentisphaerales bacterium
AAAAACGCAGCCTATGCTATTCATAGGCGAGTCTTTTCAACGACGCCGGGCGAAGCCGCAGTAGGCATAAGCGGCTGCAGCATTTCTTGACATGCTCTAATTCTTGTTACCAGCAGGCTTGCCATAAACTTCGACTTCGAGGTAGTGGGAATAATCGTTCATGCTGTTGGCCTGGCTGTAGAGGCGAACGTAGCGTCCCTTATTGCCTTTGGCATCGACCAATTTCCCTTCGGCGGTTTCGATGTAATGTTTATCATTGCCGACACCGAGGCCGAGTGAATTATCCATGTCATTATTGAATACCGTCGTAACATCTGTAGCAAAATCAGGATCATCGGAGATCTGCACCACAATGTCGAAATACACTCGCGGCATTTTGTGGTAATGCCAGAAGACAATCGCATAGATCATCTGTGACTGCTGCAGGTCGATTTGAATCCACTGCTCAAACGGCCCCAGTTCGACAAGGCTGCCGCCAGCCGCTTCCTTGTCACCATCGACGATCATGTCCAGCGTGCCCATGATAGGTTCTTCTTCATAAGCCGTCACAGGTTTGCCCAAAGCTACATTGGCAGTTCCCACCGGTGCATAAAAAGCAGGCCGGGCTTTGCCAAGCGGTTTTTCCAGATTCGTTACACCCTCAAGTGATTCCGGCGTTCCGATGAACGCAGGCTTCGGAAGTTCCAGAGGAATCGGAGTCAAATCCATGTTCGCCATAACTTCAATCTTAGCGGCCTGCATCGCAGGATTGTCAGACATTGTAGCAAAATGCGCATTAGCTAGGGTCATCAGGCCAACGAGTTCTTTAAGGTCAGCGTCACTCGACACCGTTTGCAGTTGTTTGGCCTTATCCAGTGTCTCCTGCAGGTCGGCACTTTTAGCCCAGTAACTATCCCGCATGATCTCGGCGAATTCCGTCACAACGCTTGCCGTCGCGAAAGATTCACTGATATAATCAAAGCCTTTGGCAATCTGGGCGGTATCGGTTTTGGCACTGATTTCGGTCACTTCAAATGTGTCGGGGTCTTTGTAGCGGATATGCGTTGTGGCGATATCGCCGGCGGCTTCGGGCCAGAGTTTCAGTTCATATAAGGCGGTGGTGCTGTGGCCGGCACCGATTTCACCGCCGTCAACCGTGTCATTGCGGAAGTCAATATCGGCGACGTCCCGGTTTTCATAGCCGATAAGCCGATAGCTGCGAACCACGTCGGGATTAAAGTCCACCTGAATCTTGACATCACGGGCGACCACCTGTAAGGCACCGGTCAGATTGCTGAACAGGCGTTTGGCTTCGTCGAGCGTGTCGATGTAGGCATAATAGCCGTTGCCTTTGTCGCCGAGACGTTCCATCAGAACATCGTTATAGTTACCCATTCCGAAACCCAGCGTTGACAGTGTGACGCCCTTGTCGGCCTTGGCTTTGATTTGCTTGAAGATTTCCTCATGGCCGGTATTGCCGACATTGGCCACGCCGTCCGAGCAGAGAATAACGCGGTTGATATGGCCGGGGGTAAAGGATTCATCGGCCATCGCATAGCCGATACGAATCCCCTCTTCGGCATTCGTCGAGCCTTCCGACTTCAGGCTGTGAATCGCCCGTAGAATTTTTCGCTTGTTTTCCAGTCCGGTGTGTGCAAGCACCTGATAGCCGCTATCCCCATAAACGGCAATGCCGATTTGATCTTCCGGCCGAAGTTTATCAACCAGCAACCGCAGGCTTTGTTTGACCAGACCAAGGCGGTTTTCGCGATCCATTGAGCCGGAGACATCAATGACAAAGGTCAAAATCGCGGGTTTTCGGTATTCATCCGGTACTTCCATTGCCTTGAGGCCAATACGCATCAGGTGGGTATTTTTGCGCTGGCGCCCCAACTGCCAGGGCATGGTTTCGAAAAAGACGGCAAAATCGTGCTCACGCGGGGCCGGGTAGTCATACTTAAAATAGTTAACAAATTCCTCAACGCGAACGGCCTCTTTTGGCGGCAGATTTCCCTCATTCAGATAACGGCGGCAAATGGTATAACTACCGGTATCCACATCAATTGCAAATGTCGATAACCGGTCGTCTTCTGTATCGACAAAAGGATTGACGCCGTAAGTCTTAAAGAACATCGCATCAACAGCCTCACCATTTGGCGGCGTGTCTCCGCCATGTGCCATAGAAGGCATCGCTGATTCTTGTTCACCAAGAGTCCAATGAGTAGTAGTATACCCATTTCGGTAGTTTAATACTGTTAACTCTCTTTGTTTTGCGAGTTCAACAGCATGATCGGCACGTTGCCCAACTGGCATTAACGCAGGTATTATAAAAAACGAAAGAAAGCCACCAACAACAATTATACATGCCGATATTTTGATGAAACTTTTAATGATCGATTTCATGGTTTTGCTCCTTTGCCGCTGGGGTTGATTTTGCGGAAGTTCCTTAAGGGCTTCGTCAATCAGGTTTTGTGTGAAGTTTTCAGACGGAATTTGATTTTCGCCGGTTGATTTGACCAGGCGGGCAATATTTTGTTCAAATTGTTCATTATGTTTTTTCATTTTCCCTGCTCCTCTTTGAATTGAGGGGCCAGTTGAATCAGTTTATCTCTGAGCGCAATGCGCGCCCGGTACAGCAGGCTGTGAACGGCCTTTTCGGTCAGCTTCAGTGGCCCGGCAATCTGTCGGGCGGTGCAGTCTTCGAGATATTTGCTTTTCAACACTGCCTGCGCTTTTTCATCGAGTTGCGACAACGCGGTGCGGACCAGGTCGGCGTTTTCCTTTTGTTCCAGCAATTCCTCCGGCAGCGGCTGCGTATCCATCGCCTCCAGATATTTCAGGATGTCGCCGGCGGGTTTGGCATGGTTTTGCCGGTTTCGCATTTCCAGCGCCAGGTTGTTTTTGCCGATGGTAAAGAGCCACTGTTCGGGACTGCCTTTGGAGGCGTCATAGGTTTCATAGCGTCGAATCGCGTCAAAAACAGTCTGCTGGGTCAGTTCTTCTGCCAAGCCTGCGTTCACACCGCGGCGGATAAACAGCCCGTACAACTGCGGAATCGTCCTCGCCAGCACCTGACGCCAGACGTCGGGCGCCCCTGTCTGAATCTCCACAACACTGTCAAATGTCTGTTTCATCTGCGGTTCCATTGCCATTTCCCGATCAGGATTGCCGGCTTTCACACATATTATGCGCAACTCGGGCCGATTACTCGCGTTTTTTTGGAAAAACGGTGCGGATTATGCAAAAAATAACCCCCGCTTTGAAAACGAGGGTTAATGAAAGTCTGGTTGAATCTGTAAAGCAAAACGGTTAGAAACCACTCATCATGGCGGTCACCGAGCTTTGCTGTTTCTGCAGGCTGGCCAGCGTCGCTTCGAGGCGGGCGTATTTGGCCTGCAGGCGGGCTTCGACTTTGCTGAGGCGGCTCTCTTCGTTTTCGATTTTTTCCTTCATCATTTCGATTTTATCGTCGAGCGCCTCTTCGCTGGTTTCGAGCAGACCGCCGGTTTTGGTCATGTTCTTGAGCATGTCTTCCAACTGACCGAAAATACCCTGCTTGACGCGAATCACCACGGGATTTTCGTCAGTACCGTACACCCCCTCTTTCAGATCGACGGTGAGCTGCAAACTGTGTTCGGGATTGACCGGCTCGCCGTCTTCGAAACTGGTGTCGAAGTAAATCATATTACCGTCCCACGATTCGGCGTCGCGGTATTCGGTCTCGCCGGCCAGCTTGATTTTGGCCGAAATGATTTCATTATTGCTGTCCACTTCCACCTTGAGGTGATAGGTGCCGGCCGTCGTGTATTTATCGCTGGCACCATAGAACTGGATGGCGCTGTTGCTGCTGTTGCCGCTGGCGGTGGCTCCAAGCAAGTTAAGAACGGCCTGATAATCTTCATTAATGGCATCGTCAAAAACAGATGAGTCAAATTCCATCATGCCGGAACCGTCGATGGTGATGCCGAGGTCTTCGGCGTTGGAAAAGACGTCGAGCGTATCCAGAAAACCAGAGGCTGTTGAGGTAAACGGTGAGCGGGCGTTGGTTTTCAGAGATGTCACCGAATAGTCACGGCTCAAAATCCCCATCGACTTGCTTTCATCGTTATATTCGGTCGTGTTTTTTAATTCCTCCATCAGCTCATTATATTTGCTAACCAGTGTCTGGATTTTTTTGCTGACAGATGAGGTACTGCGGTTCACGGTGACTTCAATCGGGTTGCCGTCTTCGGTGACTTCCTGCAAGTTCAGGCTGATCCCCGACAGCGCATCGGTCACATTGTTGCTGTTTCGGTGCAGCCAGCCGTCATTGCCTTTGACGGTTTCGGTAACGGAAATAACGCCGGCATCCAGTGTATCGGCATCGGTGACAAGCATCTTGTCAATATCAGTACCGGCGAGATTGCCGGCAAACTGAATGCCGATATCACCGGCAGCCAGATTGGTACCCGTTACGATAACGTCGCCGGCCTGAACTCCGCTAAGACCTTCCAGAGCAGCCTGAATATCGGCAGCGCTGAAATTATAGTTAATCGCCGCGGTGGTTTCTCCGTTGAGTGACAGCCGGAAAGAGCCGGTTGTCGGCGTTCCGCCGGTAATCGAAAGCGTCTGTACCTCATCCTGCGAACCCGAGGGAAAACCATCGATTCTCAGTTTGGCGTTCTGGGCGTTCTGTGTTTCGATAAAGGTCGAGGCATCCAGTGAAGCTAACGTGGCAAGCGTTGAGCCGCCCTCTTCGGAAACCGCCATGGTCGGCAAATCTAATGTCGCGTCACCGGAATAACTCAGGGTCATTTCCAGACCGCTGGCGCCGGAGGTATTGTCGGTCAGAACGATCTGGCCGTTCTCCAAACGTGCAGTGGCAGTTCCCTCGAAATGCTCGTTGATCGCATCGACCAAATGCTGAAGCGTTGTGTTTTCCGTCATTGTCAGCGTGGTATCCGGCAACGTTACCCCGGCATGATTTTTACCGCCGATGGTAATCGTATCAGCGGCTCCGAGCGTTCCGGTGAACTGATCAAGAGTGGTGATTTTAGTGCTCAACCCGGCATTGTTCTGGTCACTGGTAAACGTGCTGTTGGGCTGACTTTCATCCGGCCGCCAAACTTCAGTAGAACTGGTATTGATGGAAATCTGAAAATCTTCACCGGTTTCCTGGCCGCTGAGCATCAGATGATATTTGCCGCCCTGGTACAGCAGACCGGCACTGACGCCGGGGTTATCTTCGTCATTGTTAATCAGATTTACCAAATCCTGCAGTGTTGTTTCATTTTCGACTGTGGTAATCCGTCGCTCCTGATTGTTGTAGGAGTAGATGAAAACACCGCCGCCGACATAATCAGATTCATAGCTGAATGCGGAAGTCTCCTGAATCCAGGTTTCAGAGGTCGCCAATTGATTGATCGCCACCGAATGCGAACCGGCATTGGCTCCAGAGGTCGCACTAACACCCAAAGCGTCGGTGTCACTGGAAGTGGCGGTATAGATATCCATACTGTCAGCGTCGGACAATGACGCAGCGGCCGATTTGAGCGCATTAATCTTGGAGCGCAGGTCGTCAATCGCCGTCACCTGGCTTTCGTACTCCTTCTGCTCAACCTGATAATTGGCTTTTCGCCGGCTTTCGATAATCATCAACTGTTCGACAATGGCAGCCGAATCGATGCCTGACGTCAGCCCTGTAAACTGAATGTCTCCCATGGTCTATATCCAATCTGTCGTATTGACGACTTGTAAACTCTTTTAAAAACTGCATTTCCACTTCTTATTCTCGACAGAAATCCCGTCAACTTTAGCCGCGATTTGACTTAAGTTTGCCGGCGATAGGCCTGGACGGTTTTTTTGCCCCGACCGATTTTTTGCAGTTGTTTTTCGACGGTATCTTTACCGACGGCCACCGAAAGCGTCAATTGCCGGTAGAGTTTGCTGATTTCAGCCAGCCGCTGCCTGCATTGGGGCTGCTGGAAGAGCTTGTTTTCGCTGATTTCAGTAATGGCAGAACCGGTTTCCTGCAAAGCGGCCTCAAGCGAGCGGTAGTCGTTTATTCGGACCTTGTCGATTTGTGTTTGCAGCCGCTGCTGCAAGTTATCCAGCAAGACTTCGACAGATTCGGTTTGCGGTGTTTCTATCGACATGTCACGGCAGTTCCAATAAATTTCGCTCAACTTCTTCGAGGAAATTGTGAGCGTCTTTGTTATCGGGATCCAGCCGGAGGATAGTCAACAGCATTTTCTTGGCACAGGCAAACCGGTTTTCCTTGATATACAAAGCCGCCAGCGAAAACATCACCGACGTATCGTGCGGATGCTTCTGGAGATAGACCTGCAGATAGTGGATAACTTTGGCAAATGAGCCCATTTCAGAAGAAGCCTGGAACAGTCCCAGCAGTGCCGTCAAATTGTCTGTATCCAGTTCGAGGCATTTGAGGAACATTTCGAACGCCCTTTCGTAACGCTCGGTTTGCTGGGCAATCATCCCTAATCCGGCATACGCCGCCGCGCAATCGGGATTAAGCCGACAGGCAACCCGGAAAGCGATTTCCGCTTCGTCGAGATTGTCGGTTTGCAGGGCAGTCATACCAAGCCCCGCATATGGAGCAGCCTCATCCGGCGCCAAGACCGCGGCCTGTTCATAGCATTGGCGAGCCTGCGAATAATCATCAAGTGAAAGATAATTATCACCGAGCCGCTGCAAGGCATCATATTCGGCGGCGCTGTCCTGTTGACTGACGATGTTTGGATTCGTATGCATCGGACGATTATTTCCTCTGAAACGTTTTATTTTGGTGCTGTACTTCATTTATCACAGCCATTTTCACTGCTCTGAATTAGAGCAAATCGCGTGCCGAAATGGCAAAGGCGATTTTTGATACTTCTGAAACGGCTTTACGCCGGGCGTGTCCGAAAATCAAACACCCCGGAAAAATTTCGGTCAAATGAAATCCAGCAGGGAGATCGACATCAGCTTTCCGGCAATCGACAATGACATCTGATACAGTGATTCCCGGCGTGAAATATCAATCGCAATCTGCGCGATATCGGCTTCTTCGAGTGCAGTCGCTTCTTCTTCGGCACCAAATTTAATATTGTCAAGGTTGTCCTTCAGCGTATCCAGAAAGTTAATTTTGGTTCCCAAAGTCACCTGTTTTTCGATAAGGACGTTTTTGACCTCATTCAGTGATTCACTGGTTTTTTCCACGAGGTCGGCAATTCTCTCAGCGCTGAGGCCCTTTTCATTTCTCAGTAAATCACGTGCACTAATGAGCGTATCGAATAGATTATAAGTGCCGGGCACCCGCACGCGTTCCACGCCGGTTTCGGTAAGATTGGTTGCATCCACGTACAATACTTCGCCGTCGGCATTGGTGATGGCAATATTACTGACATCTCCCGAGGCAGGCACGACAACTTCGGTGGCACCGTCATCAATTGACAATCGGTAATTCGTGCCGTCATGCGTAACAGTCAGCCAGGCATCGCCTTTGACATTGGAGGTGCCGGAACCGACGGCCGCACCCGTGTCACCATAGAATTCGGGAGTGCCGCGTTCATGCGATGTAAAAATATCTTCGCCGGAGTAAAAAATATCCGTCTGAATACCGGACGCAACTTCAATCGTTCTTTCTTCCTGACTGCCCTGATAGGTCACGCTGACGATCTCACCGTTTTCCCGCTGAACCGCATACGGGGCGACCGCGGTACTGGTACCGGAAAACAGGTACTGGTCAATATGCTGCGTATTGGCAGATGAAACCATGCTTTCCAGAATGTCGTCAATCTGCTGGGCAAGACGTTCACGCGCGTCCTGCCCTTCCTGATCCAGACCGTAGGTTCCGCTGAGGATTTGAGTCAGCGTCACCGATGTATCGGAAATCGTCTTAGTCATATCCAGCAAAACCTCCGACGACATTTGCAGCGAGCTGATGGCCTCATCAATATTATCCATGTAGTTTTTAACAACCCGCTGCTGTGTGTTCAGGCCCATAACCCGATAAGCCGAGGCCGGATCATCCGAGGTTCGGTTGATGCGCGAGCCGGTATAGGTCTGTTCCTGTAGCGACGCCAGTGCCTTGCTGTGCATATCCAACGCGAAAGTCGCATTATTATAAATACTGCTGAGGGTTCCGCTCATAATTCGTCTCTCAGATAAAAGATTAGAGCAAATCCATCAGGCTGTCGATGGATTCGTCCAGAATATTCATATATTTCGCCATGGACTGATACATTTGTTCAAAGACCAGCAACTGGGCGGATTGTTCATTAATATCGACACCGCTGACTTCACTTCGCTGATTTTCCAGATTAAGGACCATCACTTTGACATTTTCCTGATTCAGCTTCATCGTTGATAACTGCTGGCCAATATCGGTTGCGAATGCCCGATAGAATTCACCGCAGGTCATTCCTTCCAAACTGCTGACGGCCTTATCTTTTACAGCCGCCATCCGGGTCACGTTGAAGTTGTCGGTTCCTTCGGCTCCCAAAGCCGTTGCGACACGCCGGGGGTCATCGGAAATCGCCAAACTGACATTCATATTAGCGGCATTGTTGCCGGAAAACATTGTATTGATACCCGCCGCGGCCAGAAAGCCCGCAGTATCGCTTTCAGCCAGCACATCGACCGTAAAACTGTCGCCGTTAGATTCGGCCAGGTTGCCAAGACCGACGGATATCACGACACCGTTACCCAGTTCAAGTGGGTCACCGGCGGCATAACCACTGCCGATATTCAATGTTCTCAGCAGTCCCCCGCTGCCATCCCGAACCTCCAGTTCCAGTGAGCCGTTACCGACGGCACCGTCACCCTTGACAGTACAGATCAGGGTATCATTTTCGACACCATTATAAATTCCGGAAACCGTCACCGCCGGAGGTGAGGGATCGTCGAAATCGGTCGTGCTCGGCGTCGGCAGCACACACGGCAGAAAATCAAACTGATAATTCGGGTCGGCGGTAATCGTTAACTGGTCGGCAGCATTGACCGAAGCCGTCAGGCCGGTGAAGGCGGAAATAGCCGCGGCAACATCGGTAACAGTGTCATTAGCGGCATCAATCGCAATCGTATGGCGGGTAATTTCACCGGTAGCGGTATTAGTCAGTCGAATGGAGAATTGGCCATCCTGCAGATTGGCCAGGTCAGACAAATCACCATTGCCTAAGGCGGCACTGGTCAGTTCGGTAAACGAACCGGCCGAACCGATGCCCATAACCTGTAACGCATTCATTTCCCGCATGATCGCGACCGCCAGTGTATCCAGATCATCGTGAATATCGGCAACAATCTCATTCTTGAGTGTCATCAGACCTCCCAGAGAACCGCCTTCGATATAGGAGGTAAAATTGCCGGCGCCAACCATGGACACTCCCAAACGACCGTTTGTATCGTATCCTAATTCCAAACTACTGGAAACCGCACCGGTCACCAGTGAAATTCCTTCGGTGCTGATATCGACAATGCCGTTTTCCCGAATAATAGTCTGGATACTAATGAGTTCGGATAATTCTGAAATGCATTGGTCACGCTGGTCACGCATGCCGTTGGCCTGGCCGCCAATCAATTCGATTTCTTCGATTTTGGCGTTGAGTGTTCCAATCTGCTGCACCAGCACATTGATCGAATCAGTCGTATTTTGAGCCTGAAGATAAATCTGTCCGTCCAGTGTACCAAGATATTCGCCAAGCGTTCTGAACTGAGCGGCCATGCTTTCAGCCGAATTGACCAATTGGTTTTGCCAGATACTGTCTTCCGGATGGGAACTCAAGTCCTGCATGGCATTAAAGAAATTATCAATCGCAGCATTGAGCCCGCTGCCGGCAGAGGCAAATTCGCCAAACGCCGTTTCGATGGTTTCCATGACCGAAACTTTCTGGGCCGCGGCGCCAAGCGTGGACTGCTGGCGGAGAATTTCCTGCTCCAGCAGGTTATCAATCATCCGGGTGGCGCCTTCCACATTAACGCCGCCGATGGACATGGATGCGCCGGTCTGGCTGGAATACGCCGACGACAGTTCGATGCGCTGGCGGTGATAACCGGGCGTGGCGGCATTGGCAATATTGTTACCAATAATGTCAAAGGCGGACTGAGCCGCGTTTAAACCACTTAAACCTATGTCATAACCTGCCATGCTTATTGTTCCTTATCGCAATCATTTTAATACTGCACATTGATAAACACATTGTCTGCCTGCCGTTTGGCCGCGCCGGCAGCCGTATAGGTAGCCGTTTCCGGCCGGGCCATCTGGAAAATGCTTTTCAGCAGCATACGGTTAAACCGTGTGCAATCAGCCAGCAGCCGCTGCGTGCCGGCAAACTCAGTCTTGAGGCGGTTAGCCAGCGTCCGCAGTGTTGTCTTTCGACTGCTGATTTCGACTTTGCGCGGTCCGGTTAACTCCGCTTCCAGCCGGGACAGAGTCGCTGTTGCCATATCGCAGCCTAACAGCAGTGCCAGCTCTCTTCGCAGTGCCTGGCGTTTGAGTTCATTGTTTCGATACACTGTTGTTTTGGACTGAATGGTATTAAGCAGTTGCCCAAGCGATTCATTGTCCTGCTTGATCACCAGTTCACGCAGCCGGTCCAGCAACGCAATGCTGTCTTCAAGATGCTGGATATCAACGTCCAGCACAGCCAGTAACTGGTCCATCAGTTCTTCTGTTCTCAGCGGCAGCGTATTCATAAGGCATCATCCATCACAGGGGCCGTATTTGCCTGTGCTTCATCTCTTTCCAGTGACTGATAAATATCTTTCCACAGTCCCAGACCGCCCTGCTGCCCCAGTTCGCGGGACAGGTTCATCCAGAACAGTCCCTGTACCTGCTTGGCGGCCCCGTCCTGTTCGTATCCCCACTGCCCAATCGTATTTTTCATCTCATCGAGCAGCTTGCCAATCAGGATGGATTCAAAATCCCGGGCAAACTGTTCTTTTTGAGCTTGCTCGGCATCTTTCGCCGGAATATTGGTTTCGGGCGTTATTAAATTTGTCAGATTTGTATTAATACTTTCCATATCCAACTGTTCCTACATGATTTCCAGTCTGGCCTGCAAAGCACCGGCTTTTTTCAAAGCATTAAAGATCGCGATCAAATCCCGCGGCGTTGCCCCGATAGCATTCAGCGCCTTGGCCAGTTCGGAGACTGTCACTGTCTTTTGAATCGGCACTAAAAAGCCATCTGACTCCACAACCTCCAGCAGAGTTTCATCAACCACTTCGGTTGTGGCACTGCGAGTAAAGGGCGTATTCGGCTGCGAAACATTCTTTTGTTCTTTCACCTTGACGACCAGGCTGCCCTGCGAGACGGCAACCGTTGAGATACCGACGTTTTCACCCACAACAATCGTACCGGTCCGTTCATTAATGACAACCACCGCGGGGGTATCAACCGTCACCTGCAACTGATTGACACCGGCGATAAAGCCCGCCATGTTGACTTCTGTAACACTATCCGGCACGCGAATGCGAATGGTTCCAGCGTCCGCCACATACGCGCAGTTTGGATATTGTCGATTGACAGCCTGTCGAATTCGCTCGGCAGTAGAAAAATCAACATTCCGTAGATTGAGCGTGACAAAGCGGTTTTCTGAAGTGCGTTCCACAAAAGTCGAAAGTTCGCTTTGTTCCACCACACCACCGCTGGGAATCTGGGCCACCGTCGGATGATTTTTGGTCGCCGAGGCATTGCTGCCGGAAGCGGCCCAGCCGCCGGTAAACAGCGAACCGCTGGCAGTCGCATAGACTTGGCCGTCGGCACCAAATAATTCGGTCAGCAGCAGTGTACCGCCCTGAAGACTTTCGGCATCACCCATCGACGAAACTGTCACATCCAACCGTGAACCTTCGCGGGAAAACGGCCCTAATTCGGCAGTCACCGATACGATCGCGGTGTTTTCGTTTTTCAGATCTTCCGGTGTCATCACCAGCCCGGATCGCCGCAGCAAATTGGTCAGCATCTGCCGGGATGGCAGCGTCGTATCCCCGGTGTCAGCCAAACCGACCACCAGGCCATAGCCCTGCAGGGTATTACTGCGAATGCCCTGAATATCGGCAATATCTTTTATCCGTTCGGCACCGGCACCAACGGAAAGCATAACCACTGCCGGCAGTATAATGAGTAAGCGTAATTTCATAAAAACTCCATTGTCTTGGGTATGACAATCGACTTAGAACGGCCAGATAGCATCCAAAATACGTCCCAACCAGCCCGGCTTATTATACGGCGCTTCGACGCCCTTATATTTTGTCACAATATTAAAATTTCCGATGCGTTTGCTATCGACAGTATTGTTGTAATCAATGTCACTGGGACGAACGATGCCGCTGACCTGAATTTCCTGAATATCATCGGAAATATTGCGAGTACAGGTCCCGTTAACAACCAGATTGCCGTTGGGCATAATATCGACGACCACAACAGTCACGTTGTCTTTAAATGTCCGCTGATTACTGTTATCAGTATTGCTGGCAAAGGTATTGGTATATGAAGAGCCGGCACCAAAATTAACCTCGGGCAAACTGGAAACGACGTTTTCAATCGACACTTTACCGTCAAACTGCTGGTCACGTTTGGTAGCCTTGGACATATCCCGTTCAGCAGAACTGGAAGCGTCGCTTTGTTCGTAGATCGTAATCGTCAGGATATCGCCGATTTTTCGTGCGACGTCATCGGAATACTGATTCTTCATATTGAGATTTTTCTTGGCATAGATAGAGCCGGCCGACGCGACGGAACCGGCAGCAATCAGCATTGACAGAATTATCATAAGAACGCTTTGTTTCATGACTTACCTCTTTCTAAAAAATGGGTTCGACGGTCCCGCTATCAACCACTTTGGCCATAATCACTTTTTGCGAATCAACGTTTTTGACCTTGATGCACTCGCCAACAGCGCCGTCCTGCAATGCCTTTCCGGAAGCACTGATGGTAAAACCGGAAGAGGCGATTTTAATGGTCACGGCTTGATTGCGTTTGAGCAGCACTTCCGGTGTCGCAGCCGCAATCAGATGCGGAGCAATTTCGTCATGGACAGCAAAATTACGTTTGGCAACCGTTCCGTAAGGTACGGTCCAGCCAGCCGGCTCCGGCGTATTTGAAATGCCGGAAACCACGGCAATATTTTCAGCATTGAGCATTTGTCCGCGGGTTATGGGTACCTTGGCAACCACTTTACGGCGGGTATATTTGCATAGAAACACCGTATCGCGTGAGGCCAGCGGGCGACCATCATAGATCGCGGTCGTACGGACTTTACACTGGTTTCCGCGAAGACTAAGCAACTGACTTTTCAGTTGGATATTCTCACTTCCCGAGGTGAGAAGTCCTTTCGGCAAACGCACGGGTTTGAATTCACAGATCGCCTTATGCGGCAGGTTTTTTTCTAAAAATTTTCCGGCAGAGGCAGCAAAATCATTACCGGTAATGGATTGATGTTTCGTTTTAATCGCCACTTCTTCGGCACCGGTCATGGTTACATTAGCCCCATCAATACCATTGCAGGCCAGACGACTTAAGACAACCTTTCGGGTAATCACCAAATCCTGCTGAGGAATCGACAGTTGCCCAAGGGTAATCGAGTCGGCCTTGTCCACCAGAGCCTGATTGCCTCGCAGAATAGCCACCTGTCCGAGGGTCGGAGTCTTTCCGGTAACCGTAATTTCACGCGGCAGATAAATTCGCAAAGACGTCTCTTTCGTCGAACCAGCCGCATAAGCGGTTAATCCTGTAAGAATCACCAAGACAGCTATCAGTATTTTTTTAGTCATGACTCACTCGCTTTATTAAAGACCTGTCTGGATGGCATTGCGGAGCATTTCATCACCGGACTTAATCGCGCGGGAGTTGACTTCATACGCCCGCTGAGCCGTAATAAGATTAACCAGTTCACTGACCATCTGCACATTGGATTTTTCTAAAAAGCCGCCCTGAATCCAGCCAAAACCGTCATCACCGGCGGTCCCGGTCGTCGGCGTGCCACTGGCCTCCGTTTCGGTCAGCAGGTTATTACCCTCACTGGACAAGCCGGAAGGATTAGGGAAACGAGCCAGTTGGATCGTACCGACAACGGACTGAACACCGGCTGAATCACGAACATTGACACTGCCGTCTTTTTCAATGTCAACACCTGTCGCATCCGGAGGAATATTGATCGCCGGCGTCAACAGATAACCGGAACCTGTTACCAACTGACCGACCGCATTAACCTGCAGCGCCCCGTCACGCGTATAACGGGTAGTCCCGTCCGGCATCTGAACCTGCAAAAAGCCATCACCGTTCAGGGCAATATCCAGTGACCGGCCGGTATTAACCATCTCGCCGTCAGTAAAAATTTTGACGGTGCCGGCCGCCTTGACCCCGCTGCCGATTTCCATACCCCCGGCGGTTTTGACGCCGGCTGATACTTCCGTACCAAATTCCTTCATCTTGACATACAGCAAATCCTGAAAATCAATCTGACTGCGTTTAAAGCCGGTCGTATTGATATTCGCCAGGTTATTCGCCGTGACATCGACCATCATCTGCTGGGCAGTCATGCCGGTTGCGGCGGTAGAAAAAGCTCTTAACATAATCAACTCCCTGATTTAAAATAGTTTCGGCTCTTGACCGAATCATATCTTTCGCTTAAATCTCACATTAACTCATCGCAACATCCAGCAGCGCCTTGGAGGCATCTTTGCCGGTTGTTAAAAAACGCATATTAGCTTCATATAAACGACTGACGGTAATCATATCCACCAGTTCTTCAATCATATTGACATTCGAGGCTTCCTGAAATCCCTGTTTGACGACTAAATTTTCAGCATCTTCGGGCTTGAGGTCATCCGGCGCTTTAAAGCAATTCATGCCAACCGCAGCTAGCTTTGACTCATCATCTCCGAAATCCACCAGCTTTAAAGTGTCAATCGGCAAGCCGTCGGCGGTAATATTTCCGTCATTCGCAATATTAATCTCAGACAGCGACACCGTCGGCGGAATTGTAATCGGTCCGGATTTGCCTGCGACATACCGCCCCGCCAAATCCACCAGTTGACCGTTGTCGTCCAGCCGAAACATGCCATTGCGGGTGTAAAGCGGTCCCTCCGGTGTCTCAATAACAAAAAATCCCTTACCACACAGGGCCATATCCAGTGGCCGCTGTGTTTGCGTAAAGGAGCCTTGCGAAAAGTCATAGGTGGTATTCAACTGCGCCGTCTGCTCGCCGTCCGCTGCTGATTCCATCGCCTGGAGCGATTTTGTAAAGCTGTTGCACCGGCGTTTATAGCCGTTGGTGCTGACATTGGCCAGATTGTGAGCAATCAGGTCAAACTCTCGGCTTAACCCCTGAATCGTCGAACTGATTTGGCTGCTGATTTGTGACATTATTGAATTTCCTGCAAGACAGGTTGACTGTTATGAGAATCCTGTATGAATTCTACCGCAGTGGACGGTTCATTCTTTTTATGATTGACTTCAATAGACGCTTCATTGGTCGCGCGAATCAATTCGTCAATTTCCTCATCGCTGATCCCGGTCAATTCAAGAGCAATCGACAGCCCACCGTCAGGATTTGGACGGACATGGCGGACAACCGCGACACTTTCAATAACCTTTTCTTCACTGTTTTTCCGAATCGTCGGCGGCATATCTACCGAAACCGCTTTGGCAACATTCAATTGAAACAGAATTATCAACCGCTCATTAACCTTGACATCCAAGTCAACATCGACACGCAGCCCGCATCCGCCCAATTCAGTCACAATCGCCGCAGCAAACTCCGGCGGCTCCAAAGTCATTGGCGACGCGGCAGCAATATCCATCAGGGCATCGCTTTTTTTACGTGGCCAGGTGCCCGCCTGTTCTGATTGCCGCGTAAACGGAAACTTTGCGACCAACGCATCTCTCCGGACCGGCACACGCAGGAATTTCCGGCGATTGATAAGCCGGACCTCATCACTGTGCTGGAGCGTAATAATACTGCCGCTGCAACTGGTCACGCTCGTATCAAATTCCCACAACGATGCACCGGAATAATAGCGGCATCGCCAGGATTGCCCAAATGCCACCTCAACCGGCTGGTTAAACTGAACCACCAGTTCATCTCGTGTATTTTTAACAACGACAGATTCCATATCGCCCGCGTTTTTCGAGCGATGATGCCGAATGTACAGTTTTTTACCGGCCGGAATATGTCGGCTGCTCAAATCTTCCGGATTTATACGAACCGACGAACGAACACGATTTTTCCGAAATCCCAGTTTTTCGCGTAAAAATGACAATTCGACCTGAAGACGTTCACTTTCCTCACTGCCCTGCTCAACCAAGCAGGTTTGCAGCAGTTTAATCTCACCGCGATCATAGGCCGTCGGCAGTGTAAATACCGATTCGCTGCGCTGCAGGGCCGCCTGATCGGCAATCGCCCACAACAGTTGAGCTTCCCGCTCGGTCAAGCCGCGTTTTTGAGCATATTCAGCAAACATTTGGCCACTGGGTTTGGCATTACCTTGTTTTTGCCGCCGATTGATAACTGCCAAAAGAACCAGCAGCACAAATACAGATACAATGCCAATCCCCGTCAGCCAGGGACTCACCGACGAATCCTCATTCAACCGGCTAATAGACTCCAGCCGCTGTATCGGCGTCATTGCCGCTATCCATGTGGCAAAACAGGTTGTCAAGGTCGCGATGAATGTCATTTTATAAACACTAAGCTATCGTCTATCGAATCAAGTTCGTTAGTTCGCTCAAGATTTCGTTAGCCACTTTAATCGTTCGGGCATTGGCTTGGTAACCATTCTGAGCTTCAATCAGATTTACAAATTCACTGGCCACATCGGCGTTGGATTTTTCCAGGGCACCGCCATAGATGGAACCGGCACCACCATTCATCGCCTGAGTGGTAACAGCTTCGCCGGAGTTGGCTGAACCGATAAAGTAGCCGCCGCCAACCGCCTCAAGACCGGCCGGGTTCTGGAATGTTGCGATTTGAATAGCCGCAAGATTCTTTTTAATACCGTTTGAGAAGGAGCCGATCACAATACCTTCATTATTGACCGATACTGTTGACAGGCTACCCGCTTCATAACCATCCTGGTCACGTGCGACTGCGGTGGAGTTACCGGCAAACTGTGTCAGGCCATCCAACTGGCCGAATGTCCCCAGCGAGATCCCAATGGTCTGCGGATTTCCGGGATCGTGACCGAAGGCAATGGTAAATTCTGAACTATCACCGCCTGTAATCCCTGCAAATGAGCCGTCGGTTTCGTCAAAGGTAATTCCGCTAATCCGGCGGTTGTCAAATGACAGATCGTCAATGTCGCCGCTAATCGACGTCAGGACCATATCCCAGGTATTATCGGTATCCGTACGCACCATTGCGCCGGAAAGTACGCGGGCACCGCCCTGCGAATCAAAAACCGTAATATTAATATTTTTAACTTCGTCGCCGCCCACGGTAACCACCTCAAAGTAGCTGGGCATTTCGACGTCGGCGGTACCACCGTTGTTAAATTCCAGATTAATATCAGACAGACTGTAACCGCTTTCTGCGTCAGTAACGACAATTTTGCCGTTTTGAAGAGTTGCCGTCGCACTGGCTCCCAAAATTGTATTGAGCGATGTCAGCACATCATCAATGGTTGTGCTGCCGTCATCGGCAATCGCAATATTGCTCGGGCCGATGGCAGCGCCGTCATGGTCAATGCCGGTGACGGTAATCGTTGCCCCGCTGTAGGTTCCGCCGGATAAATCGGCGAATGTCGTGGTGGTGATCGCCGTATCACCTGCGGTGGTTTGTAAAGCGGTATTCGATTTCATAACATTTGTTTGAACGGTTTCCATCACGGCATCCGCCCCAAGATTGCCGGCGAGGGTGATTTCCGTGGTTGCCTGGGCAGGCATGGCCACATCGTAAGGCACTTTAATGTTACTGTCACCGGGAATCTGGAAACCGTCCGCCTCACCGATAGAGCCGATACGCTGGACAATATAACCGGTAGCCGGGTCCACCAGATTGGAGTTGGCATCAACGGCAAACGCCCCGGCGCGGGTATAAACATCCTGCGAACCGTTATTGACAACGAAATAGCCTTCGCCTTCCAGCGCCAGATCCAGAGGGTTACCGGTGTTAACGATACTGCCCTGCGTCATATTCGGGGAAATACCCGCGACGCCGACACCGCTGCCCATCTGCTGCGGGTTGGTACCACCAATGCTGCCGGTCGGCTGAGAAGCGTTTTTGATCGTTTCACTGAGCAGTTCCGAAAATGTGATGCGGCTGGACTTAAAGGCCGTCGTGTTCACATTGGCAAGGTTATTACCGGCGATATCGAGCATTTTCTGGTGGGCCTGTAACCCGGTGACGCCTGCGGCTAATGCAAAACTCATCTGTTTATCTCCTAACTATTATGTTTTTAACTCAATTGAGTCATTTATTCCGTATTATTCAGTTTCATCAGCGGTTTCGGTACCTTCACCGCTTTGCTGACCCGCATGGTTAATGCCAAGGATATCATCCAGCGTCAGGCTGTAGTCACCGACGCCTAAGAATATTTCACCCTTATTGTTGACGATCTGATCGACACTGCCGGTAATCAGGTCCGCCTGACCATTACCAATATCCCCAATAAAGGAAACTTCTTTGCCAAGCAGAGAACTGGCATAGCTCTGTTCGGTTCGTGCCAGCACCTCGGCAAAACTGGAATTCATGTTTTCCAGTTGTGATAATTCGGAAAACTGAGCCAGTTGCGCGGTCATGTCGCTGTTGTCCATCGGTTCCAGCGGGTTCTGATTTTGCAGTTGAGCAGTGAGCAGATTGATATAATCTATCTGCATCGAACTGGCGGAAGCAACTTCGCTCATTTTTCTAACCTTTATTCAACAATTTTGCCGTTCATTTTCTTCACGCGTATTAAGCTCACACGAAAAACGCGCAACCAGACAGAGTTAGTTATTGCAATTTTTGTGCCACCACCCAGCCAAAACCGACCTTGTAATCCATGTAAGTCATTTATAAAAAAACACTTAAAGAGCCATCAAGTTTTTAAAAGAGTAAGTTATTTCAGTTGAGAGTGTCTTATCCGAATACAATTGCTTCCGGCAAACGAGAAAATATTTCCGGTATTCAGTCATTGAAACCACAACCAAAGAAGCCGCCAGTGCCACGGACTCACGCACTTTCCCACAATACGGGTCCGATAAAAATTTGCGTACTTTGCGTCCCATAATTTTTTTTGTAGTCCTATAAAATAATTAAAGTTTCGACCCCGAAACGGTCGATTTTGAAGGTACTTAATTAGGAAGAAATACCCATGTCACAATGGCAAGCATCCCGTTAACTCTGGGAGCTTTATTTGACAACAGTGGTAATCGGCAGCAAGATGAAAGCAGTAATTGATTGAAGGTTGGATTTTTCGGAACAGGTATGACGTTAAGCAGTATTGTGACAATTGGTAAAGACAGCGAGATTCAGCAGCTCGCCATGACGGTCAGCGAAAATGTTTTTGCTGCCGACGATACTGCCGAAGCGCTGGATGTTGTTACACGCGTCAACCCTGATTTAATTCTATTTGACCACTGGTTCAGCCAAAATGAAATAGATGCCTTTATGACCCAGGCCGACGGCCTGACGGATACACACGTCGTAATTGTCGGCAACGGCAGCGGCGACGAGCAAACCGCAGGGCAATTCAAAGAAATCGGCGCCCATTACCTCAACGGCAAACAGGATTACCACCGTCTGCCGAATATTGTCAAGCAAATCAAGCAGAATATCCCTGCCAGCAGTACTGATAAGGTAGAAATACCCTTCTTTGTCAATGACTTGGCCGCAACCGTCGGCATGGTTGGACAAAGTCAGGCCACCCGCCAGACACTCAAGATGATTGACACCGTCGCGGCCAGCCAATGTAATCCGATCCTGGTCATTGGCCCCACCGGTACCGGCAAAGAAGTCGTTGCACGTGCGATTCACCAACAGCGTCACCCGGATCGTCCGTTTGTAGCGGTTAATTGTGCGGCGCTGACTTCAAATCTGCTGGAAAGTGAGCTTTTCGGCCATGTCAAGGGATCGTTTACCAGCGCCGACCGCGAAAAGACGGGCTTGCTGGAGATGGCTGAAAACGGCAGTATCTTCCTGGACGAAATCAGCGAGATGCCGCTGGAACTTCAGGCCAAACTGCTGCGAGTCATTCAGGAAAAGACCTTCCGTAAAGTCGGCGGCACGAAAGAAATCGCCTGCAAGGCAACCATTATCGCCTCCAGTAACCGCAGTCTGAAGCAAGAAGCACAGGCCCATCGTTTCCGTGAAGACCTGTATCACCGACTGAGTATCTTCCCGATTGTGCTCAGTCCACTCAGTTCGCCGCAGCGTTGTGAGGACATCCCGCTGCTAGCCGAATATTTCCTGAAAACGTCCACGATCAGCCCGGATAAATCGAAAACCATCAAATCGATTACCAAACTGGCCCTGAAAGCGTTGGCCGAACATGACTGGTCCGGCAATGTCCGCGAACTGCGAAACGTCATGGAACGGGCGATTATGCTGGAATCAACCGACAAAATCGGCCTTAGCAGTATTGTTATCGACCCGGAACAGCCCCGATCCTTCTTTACCGAGACGATTGAGCAGGCGGTCAAGGACTTCTCGCTGGCCAAAGCCGAACAGGAACTGATTGCCCGCGTATTGCGGGAAACCAATTTCCAGAAGACCAAAGCCGCCAAACTATTGGGTATCAGCCGGGCCACACTGTATGCCAAAGTTAAACAGCATAATATCGACGCCGAAGGCAATACCGAATCGGCCGTTGAAGCAACGACCGAAGCATCAGCATCAGAACCGGCAGCGGTTGCATAATACTTCCTTCAGTCAAAGCCCCCCCCCGCTACATACTTGACAGCCATCCCTTATACGAATTTCTGTTGACGAACGACGCACAGGCACTTACCATAACACGCATAGAGCATTTCAAGTAAAGATGTGGCTGCTTAGGCCGTCACGAGGACGAGTCCGGCAAGGCGAAAAACGCAGCCTATGCTATTCATAGGCGAGTATTT
>JANQGW010000028.1 GCA_028282905.1 Sedimentisphaerales bacterium
GGTCGGTATAGTTCGGCAGCACAGTCCGTTTGACCGTCTTGCTGATTTTCGCAATTTCCTGTTTGTCTTTGTCAGCCACGGCGGTGCCGATCATGTCAAGCTCCGCGATTGTCGCCCAGGGGCCGTCCCGATGTTCGGATAGGGCGATCAACTTGAAATACCGAGCCTCAACAGTCTTCTTAAAGCGAACTTCAGATGTGTTTCCTTTGTATTCAAATATTCCTTTCTTGACTGCCGTTTTCCACGACTTTCCATTTTTGCTCACAAGTACCTGGTAATCCTTGATGACGCCGTTGTGCATGTCGGGCCGGGCCGTCTGAACAAACCCTTCCAGTGTCAGCATCTGCCCAAAGTCAATAACGATCTCATGCGGATGCTCTGGTGTCGTCTTGCCGTATGCCGTATGCCAAAAGCTCTTGCCGTTGTCGTCAATCGCTTTTTTTCCGTCACCCGATGACGTGCTCACAACCTTCCACGTTTCCTTGTTAATCGCCGGCATCTTCAGCGTCGGCACATACGGTCCAACCGTAATAGTCGCAGGCTGTGTATCTTCAATGGAGACCCAAACCGAGGCCGCATACGTGCTGCCTGCTTCCAGCCCGCTGATGACTTGGTTGACCTCGCCGCCGTCCGGACCCATCACAAGTTCTGTCTGGCCGAAATTATTGTTGACAAACTTAATGGCCTTGCTGTCCTCTGTTTTCCAGTACTTAAACGAGTGGCTGTCAAAGCCGGTGTCGGCGACAATACTGCCTTCGCTCCATTTAATTTCCGGCAGTGCAGCCGGCTGCTCTTTGTAAATAACGTATGGCGTATCCGCTTTGATGCCTGAAAGTTTAACCTTACCGTCAGCAACGGCGACTTCTTTTTCATATACACGACCCAGGTCGGTCAGCCGGTAAAGCAGAACCACCTTTTTTCCGCTCCAACTCTTCGGAAGCGTCCATTCGCTGTCGCCGCCCTTGTCGTTCCAGTGATAAATCTTGTCTTCTCGCACCGGGCACCACGGGATAAACACGAGGTTTTCCGTCGGTCGTGAGTTGGCCTTTTCATATTTGCACAAGCCGATGAGCTGACCTTCCGGCCCGTAGATGGTTGAAACCTTGCCTTCAACGACAACACGTGCGCCGTTATCGAACATCGCCGAGTTCTCATCCTGCTTAACGAGAAGAAAATGCTGCAGGTATTTCGTAGGCAGATTGACCGTCATCGCCGACTTGATCGTCCTGAGCATGTCCTGCTCGGCGTGCCAGCCCATAAATCCGTCGCAGTTCGTGCCCCGCAGTACCGGGTCATGCTTAAACGTGTCTTTGTCGGAGTAGTAGATAAACCGTGCGATCTGACTTCGGTCGCCTTTGCCCCATATCTTCTGAGTCCAGTCGTTCGCGACATGGTTCCAGATCACCGCTCTCTCCATGACTCCCGGAAATTCCGTAAACTGAATAATGCCGAGATCGTTGGTCTTCGTGTGCATTCTCCAGCCGGGCCAGCCGCGACCGTAATAGACATCCAGGTAAACAAAATCCAGCCAGGGCAGGTCCGTCCGCATTGCTTCAAGACGAGAATAAAGCGTTCCAAATGCAGAGTCATAACGATAGTCGGTATGATATGATTCATCCAGCCAGCTCCAGCCGATCGAGTTTTTATTGACGATATCATAGCTAAAGTTCTTCGATTCTTTATGGTATTCATGCGCATTGATATGCACGCCCGACAAGACATCAAAATCGTGACCGCGACGCATGACAAAATTCAGTGCGTCTCTGCCGCCTTGACGCCGACCGACATTTCCGCCGTAATCAGGATGTGAACTGTCATGGCCTTCCGATTGGTAGCCCTTGAACTGGATATGCTGGCCCAGTCCGTCGGTATAGAGCCAGACTTTTTTGGCGTTGTCCAGCACACGGTAAAACGGATTCGTTGCCTGGCTGCCGAAATTCATCGCAATATGAGCGATCGGATGCTTCTTCAGTGTGCCCGCACGATAGGCCTTCGGTGTATTCCGGCGATACGCAATCGCCGCGTCCTGCCATGTCGCCTTGCCATCACCGTTATTATCAGTCGCCACAACCAGCGTCACCTGCGGCGGCAGCGTCGTCAAAAAAGAAACTTCACGCCACAGCCATTGGCCCGGAGATACAGAAAGGGTCTTTTTCTCACCTTCGCTGTCCACTGAAACGATCATTCGCAGATTTTCTTCCATCACATTGCTGTACATCCCCGCACTGACCTTGCCGTTACTGATAAAAGCGTATGAAACACCGCCTTGACCGCGGCCGTTTTTACTCTTGAACCGGTCGGTGGTAATGTTTGAAACCGTGTCAAACATGTCGTGGTCTTCGGGTTTTTCCGAGGCATAGCTGGCTTTCGGAAAATTCGACAGAGCTGCCTCATCACCGGCGTTTCCCTTCAGCAGTACCAGTCCGGGGATCTCAATAGTCTTGATCATAAAATCGCCCGTTTCTGCAATGTCCGTGATGGTAAACGACAAGGCCTCCCGCGACACCATCGCCTCCATCACCAGCGTGATACCGATCTCGTCAAAAGTCATAACATATTCAGCGGATTCTTTGCCGGTGCTGCGGAATTTCACAGCAGGACTGAAAGGTTTACCGTTCAATTCAACGATTTTGTCAGCGTCCACTGACAACTCCATGGCATTGCCCTGGAAAGAATAGGATTCAACCCCCGGAAATTCAGTTGCGAGATTGACTGAGAACTCGCCGGAAGAAATATTTCCTGCGCCTAATGATATTGCAGACATGAACAGTACGGCTATCATTGTGACAAATTTCGGTACCATAATTATAATCTCCTGAAAATTAATGGCTTTGGGTCTGATTCCTAACTATTGTTTAAATATGAACATACAACACATATGCTGGACTGATATGTCCCGTTTAACTTTTCAAATAAAATACCAATTCGCCGCAGAAAATCGACTTTTCAACTGTGATTGCTGGCCTATGCATTTGAGGTTGACTGAACAATACCTCATGCGTTGATTTAATTTTCCTGGGTGAAATTCTTTTCAAATTTATCATACTATAGACATTGCAAAGGACGGTCAATATTTCCTTTTAATAAAAAGTTTTAAAAAAAAGTTCTAATTTTCCCAAGTGACATCACTATAGTATGGGATATGCATTAAATCGACTGGACACCTGCTGTAAAGTCGATAGAATTATAGTTAGTTTAAACAACGTTATGGCGGTGAAATTGACTCTTCAAATCAAGGAATGACAGGAGAAAAAAGATGACGAACAATTCTTATTTATGTAAAGGAATGCTGATGGCTCTAACCGTTACAGTTGGTTTGTGTACCGCCGGCGTGGTGGAATATCCGCAGATGGTGGAAATCAAAGAAACGGATTCCGCCGCGGACATTATTGAAAAGGCTGCGAGTGTACGTCCCTCGACCCGTCAGTTGGAATACCACCAGGAGGAATTTATTGCCTTTATCCACTTTGGCCCAAATACCTTTACCGGCGTCGAGTGGGGTAACGGCAAGGAAGACCCCAAAGTCTTTAATCCGCCGGTGGTTGATACTGACCAGTGGTGTAAGCTGATTAAAGCGGCTGGGATGAAAAAGGTGATTATCACAGTCAAACACCATGACGGCTACTGTACCTGGAAGACACGCTATAATAATACGTTTTCCGTGCATCAGTCGCCGTGGAAAAACGGTAAAGGCGATGTACTGCGAAATCTGGTCAATTCGGCCAAAAAGTTCGGCCTTAAGATCGGTGTTTACCTCAGCCCGGCTGACCTCTACCAGATGGAAAGTGCCGACGGCCACTACGGCAATCTCAGCAAATATCAGGACAGCATCATTCCAACGGCTGTCGATACCTTTCGTACCGATCCGATGAAGCAGCGGAAAGTGCCTGCGGACTGGCCGACATTCAAAGTTAGTGCCGACGATTACAACCGCTATTTCATGAATCAGCTCTATGAATTACTGACCGAATACGGCCCGGTCCATGAAGTCTGGTTTGACGGCGCTCATCCCAAACGCAAGGGCGGTCAGAAATATATCCGTACTGAATGGTTCGCGATGATTCGCAAACTTGCCCCGCAGGCGGTGATCTTCGGCGGCCCGGATGTGCGATGGTGCGGTAACGAACACGGCGGCACCCGCGACAGCGAATGGAATGTCCTGACCATTGACAGCCTTCAAGTGTGCGGCTATGATCGCCCGAACAAGGATATCGCCACCGACAGCCAGATTACCTCGCCGGGCTATTCAGTGTACGGTGAAAAATTCAAAAGTAATAGCCTTCACTACCTGATCTCCGAAGTGGATACCTCGATTCGTCACGGCTGGTTCTGGCGTAATGACACCGAGCAGCATGTCAAGAGTATTGATGAAATCTATGATATCTACGAGCGTTCGATTGGCGGCAACAGTGTTTTTCTGCTTAACATTCCGCCGAACCGCGAAGGCAAATTTTCACCGCGTGATGAGAAATGTCTGATCGAAGTCGGTAAACGCATCCGTGCCACCTATGGCGTTGATCTTGCGGAAGGCGCCACGGCAAGTGTGAAAAATCTCTTTGACGACAACATCAAAACCTACTGGCAGGCTGATGACACAACAGCCTCCTTTACCGTGACACTGCCCGCGGCTAAAAAGATCAACCGCGTCATGCTGCAGGAGGCGGTTTCCGAAGTTGGCCAGCGTGTGAAAGAGCACGCCGTTGACGCTTGGGTAAATGGCCAGTGGAAACAGGTCGCCGCTGCGACGACAATCGGCTATAAAAAGATTCTGCGGTTTGACAGCGTGACGACGGATAAATTTCGGGTACGCATTCTGGACGCCCGCAAGGCGGCGGCCATCGCTTCTTTCGCCGCTCATTACTATCAAAGTCCGCCGCTGCCGGTCAAGGTCAAACGAGATGCCGACGGTAGTGTTTCCATCTTCGGCGTAACCCCGGATAGCAAACCCGCCGGCGATATGACCATATACTACACTTTGGATGGCAGCAAACCGGATAAGAATGCGACGCTCTATCAAAAGCCGTTCGCACTACCTAAGGGCGGCCGCTTAAATGCTCGCACTTTTGCTAATGGAGCCTACGGTCCAGTCGAGTCGGTGTACCTGGGCCTTCCCAAAAACGATTGGAAGGTAAAAGCCAACAGTTCGCACGCCGCCCAGTGGAGTGCCGAAAAAGCCGTCGATGGCAACCCCGGCTCATTCTGGCATACCTCATGGGCTGAGCCGTCACCGAACCACCCGCATACGTTTACCGTTGATCTGGGCAAGGTCGAATCTGTCAGCGGTTTTTCCTATCTGCCCAGACAAGATCGCCGCATCCCCGACGGCATGATCGAAACCGGCGTTGTTGAAGTCAGCCTGGACGGGCAGAAATGGACAAAGGCCTGCGATTTCACATTCGGCAACCTGGTCAACAGTCCTGACCAGCGGCTGGAATTCTTTGATAAAAAGCACAAGGCTCGTTACTTCCGGCTCAAGTCCAAAACCGGCGCCGCCGGCAAGCCCTACGCCGCCATGGCCGAACTCGAAATCTTCGCCCATTAAGCAGTAAAGAATAACATCTAAATGCCAGCGGCCGCATGAAATCACAATCTCACGCGGCTGCTTTCTTATTTATTGTCAGTCTCGTAAAGAGGCAAAACGGTTGATTTATTACTTTTCGTCTGTTATCAAGTAGCCTTCCGGCACGACAAAAAATTTGTACCCGCCAAAATCACTGAAGAAGAACCGCCCCTTGTTTTCCGCATGCCAGTTCTGCCACTGTTCGCGTTTCTCAAAACTTTCCTGAGTGTACCGAATCAGAAGCTTTTGCGCGGTTTCGGAATGTTCATCACTGTCCAGCAATTCGATCAGCTTTTCCAGCGTTTCTATCGTGCGATTCGATGACAGCCCAAGCGTTTTTAAATCGGAATCAATGAGAAATGTTCTCTCCCGATAGATAAATTCAAAGTTATCCTTGTAGTATTCAACCAGTCCGTCCGGATCGCCGTCGTACTTTTCTTTAAGCTCCGCAGGAAAGGTGCTTTCAAAAAAGCTCTTGTCCTTGATCCGATTAATCAAGGCCGCCAGTCGAACGGCATTATCGCGAGGATACCCCTTCCGGGTAACAAGGGGAGCTTTGCCGTCAAATTTCTTGATATAGCACAGGCAGTTCAAAAACAGTTTTTGTCCGGCCTCGGTCATTTCAGACGGCGGAGACGAATAGCCCCATTGCAGGAAATTACCGTGACGACCGATGCCTACGGCGCCGTATTCTTTGCCGTTATTGACGCCGAGGACGATAGCTTCAGCATCCGGCGAATCGGTAAAACCGTATGATCTTGCGACCACGCCCCCATAGGTTTTCTTTTCGGAGTTCTGGACTTTCCAGACTTTCATCTTGTCGGGCAGTTCTTTGCCGCCCGGAAAGCGTCGGTAGCCGCTTGGTGTGTCATATTCTTCCACAGTAGGATTGACGATAAAGGGTTTTGAGAAAACAATATGCGCCGGCGACCCAACATGGGCCGCATCTCCCATACAGTTTCACAAGTAGTCCGTTTTCAGGCTGCGCTGGCCGCTGATAAAGGCGCCGGTCACTCCCATCGTCATTACCGGGCCGGTAAATGTGTGCGGAATACGCGGCCGAGGCGATTTAAAACCGTCGCCGTCATAGTCCAGAATGGTTACATCAAAACCTTCCGCCTGGCTGCCGTCAAACGCCGCGAGGTCGCCGGTTTCGATCTTTGCGAAATGTTTATTCAGGAAATCGACAAAATCCTTTTCCCGTTTCGAGCCGGGATGACCCGCATAATAAAGACTCATTTCAATTTTCCCGTCGGCAGCAGTCGGTGTTTTGGCTGTGGTCGGATTTGCGGTGGCCGGTTCTTTGGGAGGTGCGGGTGGCTGTTTTTTGCAGCCGCCGGATAAAAGCAAGCTGCTGGTCAGCAACAGCAGTGAAAATAACATTAAATACTTCTTCATGCCGGACTCCTTTCTGTTCGTAATTATGATGGTTATAGTGACCTGTGTCCGGTGTTTTATATCAGAATCAATATACCCGGTCAAGTCGGAAATAGATGGTTGAGTATTCCTGCAAATCCTGTATAATCGCCGGCTATGGCTAAAAAAGAAGAAAAATTGACGCCGGCGATGAAGCAGTTCCACCATTTCAAGGCCAAATACCCGGATGCGGTGCTGTTTTTTCGGATGGGCGATTTTTATGAAACGTTCCACGAGGATGCGCATATTGTCTCGCGTGTGTTGGGTCTGGTGCTGACCAGCCGGGGCAAGGCCGGAGGGAACCCGATTCCGCTGGCGGGGCTGCCGTATCACGCGGTGGACGGCTATTTGAAAAAGATGCTTCAGGCCGGCTACAAGGTCGCCGTTTGCGAGCAGGTTGAAGACCCGAAAAAGGCCAAGGGCGTTGTCAAGCGGGACGTCGTGCGTGTGGTAACGCCCGGAACGCTGACCGATGACATGCTGCTGGATGCCAAGGAGGACAATTTCCTCTGCGCCGTCAGCCTCGGCCGTAAGACCGCCGCGCTGGCGTGGGTGGATATCTCCACCGGCCATTTCTTTACCCAGCAGATCGCCGAATCGAAAATCGTCGATGAGCTGCTGCGGCTCGGCGTTCGCGAAGTCCTGCTGGCCGAATCCCGCGGGCAATTATTCGAAGCCGAACACAAAAAACTCGTCAAGCAGATCGCTCAGCTCACCGCCG
>JANQGW010000068.1 GCA_028282905.1 Sedimentisphaerales bacterium
GTGATGGGGATGAAATAGCCCATCAGATGCACGATCTGGCCCGGACTGACCCCGAAATCCTGGATAATCGGCACCAGCAACCCCACGCTGACCATCAGCGTCATCGCCACCGTCGCCGCGGCAAACACGCGAAACAACTCGCGAAATATGTACCTGTGCAGTGTAAATATCATAATTTACCCAAACTCAAGAAATCGCCCTTCAGCAGATAACCCGTTGAAAAATAAAACGTTAGAATCAAATTTCAAGTCAAAACAGTATCGCCCGAAAGGCGAATCCTCAATTCTTGTCCCGCCATAGCCTTGGCGACGGCGGATTGCATTTTAGTCTTCGGTTTTTGACCTTTTTAATATGGAATATTTTACCGAAATCATCCGCTTTGACAACAGAAAACCCTATGTTTTATCAGGCAGCAGGCAGTGGGCAACAGGCAGTATTTTGACGCTGATTGGCACAGCTTTTTTATTTTTGACGGGATTGACAAGATAAACTCCAGTGTTATACTTCTGTTATGACGCTTTACAGGAGAGGCAGTTAGAAGTAGTCTGAAAACAGGTGACTGCCCCAACTTTTCAATTAATACCACTAAATCTTATTTGTTTCTATCTGAAGGAGATACAATGAAGGCCTTAGAATTAATTTTTATAATATTACTGTTTTTTTATGCTAATACCTTCTTAGTCGGGCCAGGTATTTTGGGTTTTCTTTTCGGGCGATATCTTAAGCCGTATATCGTAAGATATCTTATGGTTGTATGGGTTGCTGTGGTCGGTTATACCTGCTGTAGATATTCGGCACATGGTTTCTCTGAAATATTTATCCCCGGCAATTTCCTGTATGCCACCGGTATTTTCCTGGGCACTTTTTTTCGAAAGAAAAAGCCGGAGTCCAAATTCTCAGTATTTCAGATATTGGATGGAATCCTAATTCTGTTGATTACCATCCTATGTATGTGCTTATATATACGACCAACAGCATAATACATTTATTTTTTGAACAGTTCGTCGGGAATGTCGAACTGGTCTTTTAGTTTTTCCAAATCGGCCATCGTTTGCGGGTTGGTTGGTTCGGTGCCGCGGTTTCTCAGCATCTGGTAGATATTATTTCCCGACAGCCGGTCTTTGAGTGATTCGGCTGATTCGGCGTGGCTTTTTCGCCAATGGTTTTCATCCACTTCGTCACCGTTGATGGGGCTTTTGTCATATTTGGGAAAAATAATCGCTGCAAACGGACACACCCGCGCACAGGCCGGACAACCCGTCTTGCATTTGTTCGGCCTCGCCACCTGAACCATCTTTCCCGCGGCATCTTGCTCTTGTGATTGTGAATACACACCAAACAGGCAAAAGTTCAAACACTGCATGCAATTCTTACAGCGGTCGTAGTCAATGACCGGAAACCACGGCTGCCACTCCCCATCCAAAGCCGTTATTATCTCCGGCTGCGAATCGCCTGACTGTCCCGCCGGCAGTTCATTCGCTGCTTCTTCAAAAGACTCTGCCGCTCGCAGATTAATACACGTCGCCGACTCCGGCAAACTCACCCCGGCCTGACTAAACAACGCGGAAATCGCACGAGGAAAACAAGCCAAAACCATCAAATCATCCTCTTTGGCCCACTTGGCAAAACGTTCATCGCCTGCTGCCGCCAATGCACACAGATCATCGACGCAAAAGAAAGAATGCCCCGACGCCTTCGCCGCCTCCAGTGCGGCATCGACTATCCCAGGCTCAATCAACCCGGCTTGTCTGCATTGACACAAAACAATTGTCATGTTGAATCTAATCCTCTAAATGGTGTAAACGTCGGCAAACAGGCTAACCGGCAATATCATACGCCATCAGCACTTCGCCGTGACGAATATACAGGCGTTTGCCGCAAATAACCGGGTGCGCCCAGTGTTCCTTTTCGCCCTTGGTAATTTTAAATGTACTGACCGGCTCAAAGCCCGACGGATCAGCCTTGACCAACCCAACGTTCCCTCCGCCCTCTTCATAGCAGTACAGCATCCCCTCGGCATAAGCGATACAGCCCTTATTATGCCATTCCTGTTCGTACAGGGTCTTGCCCGTTTTCCAGTCCACGCACACCCACTTGCCTTTTTTGTTGCTCTGCCAGTTGGGACCATAGATAGACCCGCCAATCACAACAAAGCTGCCGTGATGCGAATCCAGGTCAGCATTGGACCACACTTGCTTAGCCTTGCTGCCGTCCGGCGCGATCTGCAAAAGCACCGACCCCATATCATAGCCGCTGGTGCAAAACAGGTACCCATCCTTGAAATATGGCGTGTTGGGATGTCCCGCGCGAATTCGCCCTTCCACATAACTTTCAACCGGGTAATCCCACAGAAGTTTCCCGTCTTTGGCATCGACCGCGACAATATGCTTGCTCGTCATTCCGGCAATCACGGTCTTCCCGGCCCATTCAAACGAGACCGGGGAACAGTAAGAACTGGTCTCACCATTGCCGGGCGTCGTCCAGACAATCTTACCATCGGAGGTGTTCAGTGCCGCCAGAATCGCTTTTTCACCGCCAATCGTCAGGACGACCTTGTCATCCAGCACCAGAGGTGACTCCCCATAGCCCCAGTGCGGATACTTTCCGCCAAGCTCGGTCGTCGGGTCGGCCTGCCAGATTTTCTTGCCCGTTTCGGCATCAAAACAGGCCACCGCCCCAAGCCCGCTGATCACATACGCAAATCCACCGTCAATGGTCGGCGTACATCGCGTCCCGGAAAAAGACCGCTTCCATTCCGCCCCATAGCTCTGCTTCCAGAGCTGTTTGCCGTTCATATCCAGACAGAACAGATACCCGTCATCGTCAAGCCGACCGGTCGTATAGATTTTCCCGTTGGCAATCGCCACCGTCGCATAACCGGCGCCCAATCCCTCAGCGGTCCACAATTCCATCGGCCCGCTTTTCGGCCATTCCTTCAGCAGTCCCGTTTCCGTGCTCAGATTGTCGCGATTCGGCCCTTTCCACTGGGGCCATTCGCTTTTATCCGTCGGCAGCACCGCCGCCGTTATCAGTTGACTGTTTTTTTTTTGAACGTCCACGCACACCAGATTATTCATGCCCTTTTTGGTCGCGTCGCGAACATAAATCCGGCCATTCGACAGGACCGGCATCGTCCAGCACTGATGTTTCAATATCTGGGCCGAAGACAATTCCTGAAAACCGGCGGGAGACGCCGCCGCGATATACAGTTTGCCCCGTTCTCCAATCACAATCAGCTTATCGCCCGCACCGCACAGCGAGCCTTTCTTCGGCGCCTTTTCCGTCCACTTCTGCTCACCGGTTTTCCAATCCACGCAAGCCAACTGCTTATCATCAATCCCGTACAGATAGCCGTCGATCAATACCGGACCGGACATCTGGCATCGCATCTTTTTGTTTTCCCAAACCTTTTCAAGACCGGTGTCCGTGATCTTCAGCAAGGCTGCACCATGATTATAGCCGGAGGTAATCAGAATCTCATCACCGGAAACGATCGGATCCGCCGCGTTGACATCATAGGAGGTTTTCCACTCATAGCTCATGACCTCCGTACCCGTCGCCGCTTCGAGAACCTTCAAGTCCTTGGCACAAAACATGGCCACATATTTCTTACCATTGCGTTCGAATGGAACCGGGCTGGCATAGCCGGCCTTTTCGTCAGCGCTCTTCCAGACGGGCTTGCCGTCTTCTTTTTTCAGCGCCGCTCCGGAAGCTCCAACATTGTAAATCACCAGATCATCGACAATGACCGGCGAACTGGCAAATCCCCAGGTCGGTTTTTTAAAGGGCAGCTTGCGCTTCCAGATTTCCTTACCGTCAGCCGCGTCCAGGCAGAACGCCTTGCCGGTTTTGCTCAGCGTATAAACCTTGCCGTCATGGATCGTCGGCGTAGCATTGCAGCCGCCTTCGTACATATTTGGCGTCAGCGGTTCGGGATATTCATACACCCACTTGGGATCTCCGTTCAAGGCATCGAAGCAATACACAACATCGGTATCTTTGTTAATATTGCCGATGCAATAGGCCTTGCCGTCCGCAATCGAAACCGCCGAGTACCCGGTACCGATTTCAACCTGCCAGGCAATCGCCGGACTGGCCAGCGCTGTCGCGTCCCAATTGGTTTCCTTACTGATCCCGTCATAGTCAGCCCCTCGCCAGTTGGGCCAGTCACCCGCCACAGACACAGAAGCAAAGCCCACTAACAATACCGTCAAAGCAATCCGTTTTAAACAACCCATGGTTATCTCCTCAAAAAGTTTCCTGTCTCGGCAAAACCGAATCCATTATTTTGCAACTTACACTTTGATTTTTAATCTTTACTTGCCAGTGCCCCGGTCGGACAAACTTTCACACATTCAATCACAGCCTTTTTCAGACCGTCCGTCCAGTCTTTCTCAAACGGCACCGCCGGTCGCATCGTGTAGCCGCGGCCTTCAAATGACAAGCCCAATGTTTCACTATGTTTTTTAGCCGCCTGCACACACAAGCCGCACTTGATACACTTGCCCGGCTCAAAAATAACACCATCACTGACAACAATCTGTTCAAAAACGGCTCTGTCAGCAGCAAACGCTCTTTGCTCAGCACCGGTCGCAGTCGCCAGATCACGCAATCCGCATCGGTCAGCCTTATGGCAATCACAATGCAAACAGCGCTGTGATTCTTGCTGTGCCTGGGATTTTGTCAAGCCTTTTGTCGGTAATTCGCTCTTTGTACGTTCATTCGCGGACGCATGTTTGAGAAAAATCGGCATTTCGCCCTCTTTTAAACGGCCCATCCGGTGATTATACTCGATTTTAGACATCTCACGCTCTTCAGACAGAAACGAAATCATGGCTTGCGCCGCTTCTTTGCCGTCGGCAATCGCCCGGACACACACATTGCGAGAGCCGATACAGGCTCCCGCCGCGAAAACCCCGGCCAGCGAAGTCGAATAATCCTGACGGTTTACCGCTATTTTACCGTCTTGTCTATCAATACCTATCGGTACGACATCATCGCCCACCTGCCCCACCGCCAGCAGCACCGCATCGTATTGACTTTTTAACTCATCCAGATAAACGTCGGCGCCCAGGCAATTATTGCCTGTAAATACAGGCCCAAGCTTGAATATCTGCTCGATTTCCGCTTCCACCACTGTCGGCGGCAATATTTCTTTATCAATATCACCGCTCAGCAGCCACCCGCCCGGCTTATTGGCTTTATCATAAAGAGTGCAGGCAATCCCCGCCTGCGCGAGATAATATGCCGCCGCAAGACCGCTTGGACCTGCCCCAATAATCGCAACTTTCTTGCCAGTCTGAGGCAAACACTCCGGCTTATAAGATTTTTCCGAGGCCAAATCCGAATCCGCAACAAACCGTTTCAGCAAACAGATCGTAACCGCCTCGTCCGCCTGCGCCCGCCGGCATACTTTTTCACACGGCGCCTCACAAATGCGCCCCAAAATCGCCGGCAGTGCAATATCTTTCTTGACCGTCGCAATCGCCTCTTCCAATTGCCCCACCGCGATCTGTCGAATCATCAAGGGAATATTCATCTTCGCCGGGCACCCTTTTTCACACGGCCCGACACAGTCGCCCACATGATCGCTCAAAAGCAACTCAATCGCCGTCTTTCGGGCCTTTACAATTTCATCGCTGACAGTGGTCGCAACCATCCCATCAGCCGCCAGCGTCCCACAGGCCGGCACCAAATGTCGAAAACCCTCGACCCGCACCACGCACACCATACAGCTTGTCGAAGGTTTAAAGCCTTTGGCAAAGCACAGTGTCGGAATACGAATCCCCACAGACTCAGCCGCCGACAGAATCGTCATCCCTTCCGGTACCTGAACTTCCAAATTGTCAATCGTCAAAGTTATCATAATAGCTATTCACAAATATCACTCTCTGTCATTCCGAGCGAAGCTGTTTGGGAACGCGGGCGTCTCGCCCGCACATCAAACAGACATCCCGACAAAGTCGGGACTCCTAAATATATACCTTCGTGTTCATTCGTGGTTATTCGTGGTTCGTTTTTTTTGCACTTTGATTTTTCATTCCACTTCCACCGCTCCCGCCGGACACACGCTCTTACACGTGCCGCAGCGAATACAGGCCTGTTGGTCGATCACATGCTTTTCATATGGTTTCATCGCGATCGCATCGACCGGGCAATGCTGCGCGCAAATCGTACAGCCAATACAGTCATCGGTAATCGAAAAATGGATCAGTGCCCGGCATTTGCCCGCAGGACATCGACCGGCAATATGCGCCTCGTATTCATCACGAAAATGGTCAATCGTCGAAAGCACCGGATTCGGAGCGGTTTTACCTAATCCGCAGATACTGGTATTTTGAATCTGCTGTCCCAGTTCATACAGCGTTTCAATATCACCCGCCTTACCCTCGCCGCCGCAGAGCCGCTCTAAAATATCAAGCATCCGCCGCGTCCCCACCCGGCAGAACGTACACCGCCCACATGACTGGTCCTGCGTAAACTCCAGGAAATACCGGGCGATATCGACCATGCAGTCCGTTTCATCCAGTACGACCATACCCCCGGAGCCCATAATCGCCCCGGCCGTGTGCAGCGATTCGTAATCAATCGCGGTCTCGGCCATCGACGCCGGCACACACCCGCCGGACGGCCCCCCAATCTGGACGGCTTTTAATGCTCTGTCATTTTCAATTCCGCCACCGATATCATCGACAATGTCACGAATTGTCATGCCCATCGGCACCTCCACCAGCCCACCCCGGCGAATTTTTCCCGCCAGCGCAAACACCTTGGTCCCTTTGCTGGTGTTTGTGCCGTATTGACCAAACCGCTCGCTGCCGTTTCGCAACACCCACGGCACCAGTGCATAGGTTTCGACGTTATTGACCAGTGTCGGGGCATTGTTCAGACCTCGGCGTGTCGGATAAGGCGGCCTCAATCGCGGCGCGGGCCGCTTGCCCTCGATGCTCTTTATGAGCGCCGTTTCCTCACCGCATACAAACGCCCCCGCACCCACCGTAATTTTTAAATTTAATGAAAAATCGCTGCCGAAAATCCGCTCGCCCAGCATCCCCGCCTGTGTGCATTGTTCGATCGCTGCACCAATCCGCTGCAATGCCAGCGGATACTCGGACCGTATGTACAATCGTCCCTCAGTCGCCCCCACCGTCCAGGCCGCAATCGCCATCCCTTCCAGAATTCGGTACGGATACGACTCCATCAGCATCCGGTCCATAAACGCCCCCGGATCGCCTTCGTCACCATTACAGATGATATATTTTTGTTCGGCATCGGCCCGTCGAACCGCAAACCATTTCAGATGCGTCGGATATCCCCCGCCGCCGCGACCGCGAAGTCCCGCGTTTTCAAGCTCCGTCAATACCGCTTCGGGATCGCCTTCCGTCACGCATCGTTTCAACACCTCAAAGCCGCCGTTTCGCTGGTATTCATCCAAATCCAAGGGATTGACTTCTGCCGCATGCTCTGTGGCAATATGCACCTGCCGGTCCTGATAGTCCTCAATCGACCGATCGCGAATGCTCAGCGAATAACGAATCGGCCCCTCACCAATCCGGTCATCCAGTAACCGATCCAGCAAATGATCGACCGCCGACTTGACCCGCCCGCTCGCCGTCGCCGGCTGGAAATGTCGCCGCAATATCGATACCGCATCCGCCGGCTGAGCATTGCCGTATCGAAAGACCGTCCCGTCCGCCGACACCACTTCCACCAGCGGCGCCAAAAAACTCATGCCGTGGCAGCTGGTATGTTTCACCTTCACCGGCACTTGAAGTGTCTCAACGCCTGCCTTTAACGCATCATACACCTTATCACTGCCGACGGCCCGGCAACTGGAATCCAGGCAAATCCGCACCAGCCCGGACGGCGTTTTCTGCAAGCCTTTCTTTTTGCCCGTGGCCGCGGTTTGCTGTTGCTGCTGAAGAAAATCACCTAATACCTGACCCACCGTCTCACCGGTGACATGACCGTAAATTACATCATCAATCTGCACCGCCGGCGCCAGCATGCAACAGCCTAAGCAAGCCACTTTTTCAACGGTAAACAGCCGCTCGGCATCCGTATCATTGTCGGCATCAATATTCAGATACCGCTTAAATGCCTCAAAAATCTGCGTCGCTCCCTTTACATGACAGGCCGTGCCGATACAGACCTTGACAAAATGCCGCCCGGCAGGCTTAAAGCGAAACTGATCATAAAATGTCGCCACCGACCAAAATTCCGCCGCCTCACACTCGGTCAGTTCACACAGACGCTCCAGTGCCTCGGTCGGCAGATACCCGTAATGAGCCTGCACACCTTGCAGCAGCGCCAGGGCATCGGAGGCCTTTCGTCCGACGTCGGTCACAATCGTCTCTACCGGCTGGACGTCAATTTCACTCATCGCTCAGCCCCGATCGCATAGAGATGGTCATGGCCGCGGAGATAAATACGCCCTTCCTGAAACGCCGGCGACGCAAACGCCTTTTCACCCAGATTGTTGCGTTTGATTTCCTTAAACGTCTCGCCGGTTTCCGCCAGTATCATCACGCCCTTTTCAGTCAGCAGGTACAGCATCTCGCCCACCAGCGTCGGCGACGCCTGAAAATTCGCCTCCAGCGACTGTGTATAGACATTGCTGCCGTCGGACACCTTAAAACAGCTCAAATCGCCCTGTGTTGTCAGCGTCCAGATGTGTTGACCATCACTGACTGGGCTGCAAATATCCGGCATCTCCGTGTCATTGGTCCAGACGATATGACTTTCCGTCACATCGCCCTGTGCGTTAACGGTATCAATCGCCGCCAGCTTGTTATACGGCTCAATCGCGAATATCTTATTATCGGCGACAATCGGCGTCGAGGCAATATCCCCATCAATGCACTCGGCCCGGTAGATTTCCGTTCCCGTTTCCGCGTCATAGGCAATCACATACGGCGATGCCGTCGTCAAAATCTGATACGCATCGCCCACCTGAATCACCGTCGGCGATGACCACGAATTCGGCACCGGCCGATGCGTCTGCCAGACTTTATCACCCGTCTGCCAGTCAAACGCCATCAGCTTGCTCATGCTTTCGTCGCCGCCGTCATAACCGACATCCCACTGCACAATCACCAGGTTCTCATACCATGTCAGTGATGCCGAGAACCCATACATACTGTCCGGCACCCCCAGATGTTTTTCCCACAGCGGCTTTCCGTCGGCGGTATAACAGGCCATATCACCGCCGGCAAAGATCGCACACACCCGCATCCCATCGGTGACCGCCGTACAGGCCGCATAGCCGGTATCTTCCATGATCTCCATATCATCACGCGCCTCACTGGGCACAATCCTCACATCCTGCTGCCAGAGGATCTCGCCGGAAACCGCATCCACACAATACACCCGCTGGGCCTCCTTCGTCGCCCCGGTCAGGAATATCCGGTCACCCCAGACCACCGGCGAATTATACCCCGGCAAATCAATCGCCGTTTTCCAGAGAATGTTTTTTTTGCTTTCGCCGGAGACGCTGTTGTCATCGACAGAATAATCGGCCTGGGCATCTTCGTTGGCGTCTGCGACAACAATGCGTTCATTCCAGGCAATGGGCGGAATATTGTCGGGCAAATCGGCCGCCATTTTCCTGACAATGGGCGGGACATCGTCGGCTGTTTTCTGAAAGTTTATTGGATCGCTTTCACCGTCCCAGGTATCCGGAATATTGTCAAACGTGCAAACCCCTAACCCGCCATGACCGCGAAAGACCGACCACTGCGATGCAGCCTGATCCATCGTCGCATACACCGGTGCTGCCGGTTCTTCCCCCGGCTCAGCTGAGTCAACCGGCATCGACGGTGCACGCAGCGTCCAGAACAACGCACCACCGCATAATACAACCATCACAATCGACAGCGCCGTCCGGCTGCGCTGTGCGTGGATCACCTGCTGAGCCTTCACATCCCCCTGCGGCTCCGGCATCGGGGCAAGCGGCTTATGCGCCCCGGCCCACAATACTCCTGCCGCCAGCAATCCCAGCGTTCCCACCAGTAGAATCGTCCCACGTTTTAGAAAATACAGCCGCGCAAACTGGTCCCGCCGCAGCGGCGTATCCAGCGCCAACACCCGCTCAGCCAGCACAGCATCCGCCGGGTTGGCCTTGGCCTGCTCTTTCAATACTTCCAATTCAGCCAGTCGCGCCGGGTCGGTCACCTTCACATGATAAGCCGTCACCGCCAAGAGCACCGCGACAAACACACTAAACACCGCCGCCACAACCGCCACCCCCACAGCCGACTGATAACTCACACTAATATATTTTTCGTTTTTCATAACTTCTCAAATCTCATTTGTCGTTATGCAATTTCTGTCATTCCGAGCGAAGCCGAGGAATCTATTGAAACAGCCATCGCCGAAGGCGATTCCAACAATTCATAATTCAACATTAAACATTTAAAATTATTTTTCTTCATGAGCTTCATGAGCTTCATGGTTTATTCACCTGTCACAATAACGCTTTATTTTCTTTCCACTTTCGATGTCGTGGGCAATAGTTATAGCATCGCCCGCAGGCCACACAGCCCGCCCGGTGGGCCTCGTAGTCGCTTCGTTTCCAGAAAATACTGTGCCGCAGCAGGCTGATGACCGCCACCAGTCCCATCCAGCCTCCAACCATGGCACTGCCGACGGCAAACTGCGTTTGCTTTTCGTCGTTTTCAGCATACAACTCTTCCAGCAACTTGCCGGAAGAATAAAATGCCTTGCTGGCATCAATCCGGTCTGTAAAAACACCCGCCTGTTCCAGTTTCACCCGCTCGGCCAATGCCACAGTCGGATGCGCCGTCGCCAGCTTGGGCGCCACTTTCCAGCCAATCCACGCACCGCCCGCTATAAACAGCGGCACACAGCCAATCAAGATCAACAGCCGCTGGCGGCCCCGCACATATTCCTTTTGCGGCCACTCGACCGTCGGCTTATCGATCGCCCCGAACGGACAGGCGTCCTCACACAGCCGGCACTGAATACACTCGTCCGGCGTAATCGTCACACGGAACTTCGACACTCGCCCGACCTGCCGCAGCAAAACACCATACGGACACAAAAACCGGCAGTACGGCCGGCCCACAAACACCGCAATCACCAGCATCGCGATACTGACCACCCACATCGCCGGGTTAGCGCCGAATCTGAAAAATGCAATAAACGGATCGTACCGACAGATAATAAATGCACTGGCTGTGGCCGCAAACAAGACCGCCAGTGACAAATACAGCCACGCCATCAATCGCAGCGCCGATTCCAGCCACGCCGGCAACTGCAGCGGCCGCAGCAGCACCGCATCCTGAATCGCGCCCAGCGGGCACACACCGGCACAAAACGTCCGGCCGAAAAACAGCGTAAACACCAGCGGCAAAAAGAAAAACGCTACGACATACCACGGCGCCGCGTACTCGGCATTAAAAATCGACAGGCACACATTGCCAATCGCCCCGATCGAGCAAACGCAGCCCTTTCGCCAGAAACCGAAATAGACCAGGCAAAACAGCATCAGCACAAACACACCGCGCCGGCTGCGTTTTTTCAATACCAGCCACGACGCCGCACATAATGCCGCAAACAACACCGTCACATCCACCGCCTGCCGCCACTCGGCTCGCGGGCCCGGCACCGTCGTTTCTTTCATCACATAATCCGTCTCAAACTCCGGCGGCGGAAACCGCTCAATAGCCCACGCCGAAGCCGCGCAGAGACTGGCCAATATCAATAATGTAAAAACTCGTCGCGTGCGTGTCATTGGCCGTCCTTTAACAAATAGGGCTGGTCGGCAGGCACCCGCTTAAACGCCTGTGACGGACACGCCGCCGCGATCGCGCACTCATTACAATTGACGCATCGGTCGTGCCGCACCTGCAAAAACAGCGACCCGTTGCCGAACGCCGCACAGCCAACCACACACTTGCCGCAGCCGATACACAGCGGCTCGTCAATCGTGTACTCGAAATACGGATCTTCGACAAAGGTACGAATAATCGCACCGGTCGGACACAGCTGATTCTCCGCCGCGGTATCCAGTGCCTTCGGTTCCGGCACGAAATACCCCGTACACAAATCGCAATACCCGCACATCGCATAAGTATGCACACACTTGACCGCCGATTCATTCAGCACACAATGCGTCGCACAATTGCCGCAACCGATACATTTATACGGATCGATCTGCCAGACGTATTCAGTCTTGCGGCCCTTGGCCGAAATCGCCGCGGCTGCCGCCCCCAGCATCGCCAGCGTACCGCCAAACAGACCTTCCCGCAGAAATTTGCGACGGTTCAGATTGTCAGGATTTTGTTGAGCCATGTTCTTTCTGTAAAAATTGTTTCACCGACAGCGCCCGCGGCAGACCACAGCCGCCCAACCGCCCGCAATCCCGACAACTCAAATGCCCCGTCGGGTCGGCACAAGGCATTTCCTGATTGCCTGTCTTACGGCGCAGCAAGTTCCCCGCCGCCGCAGTCATAGCCGCCAGCAATCCCCACCGAACCGAACCTCTCAGCCACTGCCGACGTGATGTTTTCGCTTTCAAATCCATCTCTTTTTTCTATTCCAAATACCTGCTTACCACTCAGAACGTCTTATCTGTCATTGCTGCACTCACCTGTCATTCCGAACGCAGCCGAGGAATCTATTCAAACAGCCATCGCCGAAGGCGATTCCAATAATTCATAATTCAACATTAAACATTCAAAATTATATTTCATTTCTTCTCAAATATCCGTATCACACGGTTACCCATATCCAGCACATAGACGCGTCCTGTCGGGCTGATCGCCACATCAAATCCTCGCAACCGACACTCGGCAGGCGTTTGGCACACTTTCACGGGTCCGGTCCAGCCAAGCTGCTCCGGCCCAGCGACCACGCCGGTAAAATTGCCGTCGGCGTCATAGGTCTTCACCCGCACCAGCCCCTTTTCCGCCGTCACAAAACCACCGTCCGGCAACATCGCCAGCGCCACGGGGTTACAGCATCCGCTAAACCCTTCAACGCCCATCGATGCCTTGCCCCAGGCCCATTCCCGGTGGCCATCCACGGTATAAGCGGCGATCACATGCCTGCCGGGATTGACCACCCGCAGCAATCCGTCCGACGCCATCAAAATATCAAAATACGGACTGGGTACTATAATGCCCGGGATATTGCGGTCCGGGTTCCTCTCGCCGATCTTCCCGAGCACCTTGCCATCTTTGTCCAGCCGCCAGACAAGTTTGTTCACCGCATCGGCAGCAAATACATTCTCCTCATTAATCGCCAGCGACGTCAACACCGCTTTCTCAGAAGGCACCGAAAACCGACCGACTTCCATACCCATTTTTTCTATAAAGAGTACCTCACTGCCGGCGCCAACCACAAGGACACCAGGCATTTGCTCAACCACACACGTCGGCTCAACATCCAGTTCGCACATGGCCAACATTCCCCTGCCTGGACGATACGAGGCAACCTTTTTGTCACCCACCACAAAAATAATTCCATCGGCACCAACTGCAATCCCTCGCGGCTGCTCAAAATCCAGCGTCATCGGCTTACTCGCCAACTGGTAACGAATTAACGCCGGATCAATCTGAGCATATTCGGCAATATCATACTGATACTCCGGCGGCAAACTCGTCCTGTCCGGCGAAACGTCAAACACCAGCGTCCCCACCACCGCCACACCAATCGCCGCCAGCAGCACCACAACCACCACCAGCCCCGGTTCGATTTTTGCTGTCTTTTTCATGTGCATTCCCCAATTATAGACGAAAAAGCCAATAAAAACAAACACTTGCAAACAACGCTTATTCAGTCATTCACCTGTTAAATCACGTTAATCCTGTCTAAAAATTATCCTGTCAATCCCGTCAAATAATCACTCCGCCGAAACATCCAGACAAATCATCGTCGTCAAATCCCGTACCAAGAGCCTTCCCGCCACCAGCGCCGGCGGCCCCCAGCTGTCATGGCCGTCCAGCACCTTGGCCTGATCCAGCAGACGAAACGCCTCCGGCGACGCCTCAATAAGCGACAAAAGCCCATGGTCATTCAGGATATAAATCAGCCCGTCCGCGATAATATACGGGCCTAAGCCGTATTTGTTCTGGGAACCGCTGGCCCAAACGACCTTTCCATCCATATCAAGACAGACCAACTGCTTATCCGGCCGCACACCATAAATATACCCGTTATAATAAATCGGCGTCTGCTGATCGGAACCGAAGACCTTCGGCCCCAGCTCAAATTTCACATCGGGCACAATTGTTCCGTCCTGGGCACTCAACTGAAGCATCATCGCCCCCTTGTTATAGCCCGCACACAGGAATATCCTTCCGTTTTCCGCATCCACAGGCGTCGGCACATTCGTCCGCAAAAACCACGCATCCGTTTCCCACAAAATCGTCCCGTCCTCAGCCGACATCCCCGCCACACCCCGGCTGCCCGGATACACATAAAATTCTTTTTCCGCAAACCGCACCGGCAAAGCCGAGCAATGCGTCATTGCCCACTGCTTTTCGTTGGGTGTCTGCCAGGCAATCTCGCCCGTTTCGCAGTCCACCGCCATCATCAGCACGTCTTTGCCCGCCGGCGCAAGTATCACCTTGTCATCGACAATCAGCGGACACTGCCCAGCGTACCACAGCGGCACCTTGGTTCCGTATTCGCCCACTAAATCGATCATCCACTTCAACTGCCCGCTTTTTGCGTCAAGGCAGGTCACATGGCACTTCGGCCCCATCGTCACAACATACTTGTCATTGACCGCCGGTACGGTTCGGCTCATGCCGTGATTGCGCTTGATTTTAACTGGGTATGAATATCGCCAGATTTCTGCCCCGTCATCCAATGAAAAACAGCGAATCGCGTCAGCCTGCTTTTCCATATCGTAGTCAATCAAGTACACACAGCCGCCATATACCGCCGGCGCCGCGTACCCTTCGCCTAACTCCACCTGCCAGAGCTTTTTCGGCCCGCCCTCGGGCCATTGGCGGGCCAGCTTCGCCAGCGGACGCGGCCGGGGAATGTCATAACGAAGTATACCGTCCATCCGGTGGCCGCGAAAAGCCGACCAACAATCGGAAACATCAGATGGCTTGCCGTCAAATGCCTCCAGCTTCCCCTCGATCGGCCCGTCGGTATCATCAGAATCAACATCCGTCTGCGGCCGCCCATCCTGTCCCGACAAACGCGGAGCCACATCAAAAACAGCATACTGATAAATCCAATGAACTGAAAGCCCCACCAAAATAACCAGCAAAATCGCCGGTAAAACCAAAGCCAGTATTTTATTTTTAAAATTAGTGTTCATCCGTGTCCATCCGTGGTTCTTATGCTTTGCAAAAGCCCGCGACTCACTCGTTTCGTAATGTTTCCAGATACTGCGTACTCACCGACCGGGTGATCGCGATCCGAATCCAAACGGCCCCGCTGATCAGCATCAGTGTCATCACCAGCAGGATTTTACCCATCGGAAAATCCATTCCCTGCGTCCGCATCACCGGCACAACCGCCAGCATCGCCGGAATCAAGCCGCACAGCAGCCCCGCCGCCAGCAATAAGCCATGTTCGGCAAAAAGCATCCGCGTCAGAGCCGACTTGCGGAAACCCACCGCCTGCATCATCGCCAACTCACCCTTGCGGTCCAGCACATTCAGCACCAGCACCAGCCCTAATCCAGCCGAACCGAGTACAAGCCCCAGTCCGCCAAGCATCAGGAAAATCGCCATATAGGTATTCTCCACCTCGTGCAGTTGTGCTAATTTTCCCGCCGCGGGCATCAGTTCCAGCCCGAAATCGCGATACTTCCGCATGAGTTCCTGCGACTGTAAAGGATATTGCTCCCAGTCCGCGTCGACCAGGAAAACACTTTTGCCATCCACCGACGGAAACCGGCGGACAAACGCGTCCTCGGCTATGATTAAACGCCCCTGCAGGACGGATTCTTTCAAAATTCCGACAATTTTTATATGAAACATCCGCCCGTTTTCCGCCCGGTACGAAATCGTGTCGCCCAAACCTTTCCGAAGCCCCCAAACCACCGTCGAATAATCGGCTACCGCGGCAATTTCATCCTCTGCCAGTTCCATTTCCAATAACATCCAAGGCGAAGTATTCTCTTCATAAATAAGTGCCTTCTGAAATTTAAACGCCTCTTTTTTCGCTAATATCTGAGGATCAATCCCTAAAAGTGTCGGTTCTGCCGCGCGGTTCAGATTCAAACAACTGGCATCATCGCCCCTGTTCTGCCGAAAGGCCGCCACCTGCGTCGTGTCGATACCGCCGATACCGCCGGCTGTCGCCTGCAGGCTCGGCACCTCCGTCATTCCGACTGTACTTTGCCCTAACAAAGCAAACCCACCGGTCCCGGAAGACCGTTTTTGCCCGGCATCGCCGAGCTCTTTGTGATTGGCGCCGACGCTGACCACCATAAATACCCCGCACGCCAATGTTATCAATACCGTCAAACTGCGTCCCGCCCGCCGCGGAATATGTTTTATCGCCAGCATCACCGGCGAAGACGCAAACGAGCCGCTCTGAAACCGCAGCCATTTCAGACCAAACGCCGACAACGCAAAAAATCCAATCAGCAGCAGCGATCCCGACATGAAAAACAACGCCGCCTGTGACAGCTTTAAACCCGCCTGAATCGGCAGCAGCAGACCCGCAACCACACAGATTCCCCCAAGCCAGAGCGAGACTTGAAAACGACTTCGCCTGACAGCTTGAAATGTTTCAACCGCCCCGCCTAACAACCGTACAATCGGCTTGAGCGTGCGGTGATACAGTGCCACCTGCATCGCAAGAATGCAGATCAAAAAGCTCACGCATACCCCCATCAGCAGCGTGTTAAATTCTGCGTAAAACGCAAGCTGTAAATTCGCTAATGCCCCGCCCCAGAATGTCGCGTTCAAAACCTTAATCAACCCCGCTGTATAAACAACTGATACCGCCGCCCCAACCAGACAACCGATCAAGGCGACAACCGCCCCTTCGCTGATGAACAGCGCAAACACCTTCATCGGCCCCCAGCCAACCGCCTGCAGCAAACCAATCTGCCGACTGCGTGATTCCACGTAAAAAACAAACACCAATCCCAGCAATATCGCCGCCGAGAAGATCAAAAACATGCTCAAACCGGCAAACAGGCCCGAAAAATCCGTCGAACCGGCCGCACTCTGCAGATTACGGCGATGAACATCCTGAAACACAAAACCAATCTCAGCCGGTTTCATCTGCTCTTTAATCGCTGCAGCTAAGTCCTGCTCGGTATTGCCTGATGCGGGCCAGCGAATTGCCGTCAAACTGCCGAAATGATTACCCCAGATCGACTGTGCGGTTTTCAGCGCAACAAACGCCTTGGGCGTGCCGCGGAAACGTTCCCAATAGTCCTCATCCGCCTGGCGAATCCTGTCCAGATCAATTGGAATCCCCGTATCCCAGTCACGACAGCCCTCTGCCTCGGAAAAGCCCGGAAACGCCGGCATCAAACTCGCATCCGCATACGGCCCCATCATCGGCACGACAGCACCCACCTTCAGCGTATGCGTCTGCTCAATCAGTTTTCGCGTTGGCGTTACTTGGAAATACGTCAGTTCAATCGTATCACCCTCGTCCGCATTTAAGTCATTCGCCAGCCATTCGTTAATTGCAATTTCATCATCTTCGAGCACAAGCCCCGCCGCCTCATCCAGCCCAGCCACCATCGAATACGGCGTCGCCTTCTCACCAGCCCGAATCTCATTAACAAAATAAGTCAACACCTTCGCACCGCCAACACCTGCATCGGCAATCGTTTCCATCCGCGCATCCAGAAAGATACGCGGGCTGCGAAGCTCAAACACATTTTCAGATTCAATCCTTCGCAATTCCAAACCAACATCCGCGAGTGTCGCTGACTGCTTAAAATACTGTGAAAAATCTTCCGGCGAACCCACCGGCGTCAATTCTTCGCCAATCAAAAGTAGATTCGCCTTGCCGTCGTGGCCCATTTTTTCGGCTAACCATTCAATCGGCACAAATACATTCAGTGGCGGCTCCTGCAAAGTCTGCAAGCTGAACCGCCCCATTCCATCATCGGACACAACGCCGCTGATTTCAATCGGCCACGCCTGTGAATCGCCAGCTTCCGTTGAAAAAATCAAATCACGCGACAATGCCGTCGGTAACTGCATGCGAAGCAAATACTCACCGTCAAGACTACCCAAACGAGCCTGCACAGACTCACTTACAGCCACGCCGCTCTCAATTGGGCTATTAATTGCTTGTCCCGGCGGAGGAATCAGCCGCCAAAACCGTAAATCGACTCCATATACATTCAGATCACTGACGCGTATCGAACCATCCGCCGTTTCCAATATGCCCTTAACAGACAGCACCGGCACAACCGTTGTATTCGATGCTTTCGACAATTTAGAAGCAAGTTCCTGACGGAAAAACTTGTCTCCCGACGACATCGCCAATCGTGTTTTGGCCCCCAACCGCATCTCGCCGAGACGCCGCAGACTGTACTGCACCGAATCGCCCACCAGCAGTGCCCCGGTTAAAATCGCGCAGCACACTGCCGCCAGAAGCACCATCCCAAGATGACTGCGCCGGTAAAACAGTAAATCACGTTTTAGAATCTGCCAAAAATGCATTATTCTTTTCCGTCCTGCGTCTTGTTAAAAAGATACCCCGTTCCGCAATCTTTCCGGCTGCGAGCCCAATTCTTATAGATCTCCGACACCTTTTGATGGTCTACCCGAAAAATTCGCTGCATTTTATTGGCTAGTTTTCGTGAATGCGTCGCCACCATCAGCATCACATTTTCCGTCCGGTTCAGTTCCAGCAGCAGCTGGGTAATCTGCTCAGCGGTATCGGCATCAAGTGAACCGGTCGGCTCATCAGCCAGCAACACCTGCGGCTGATTAATCAGCGCCCGCGCCACTGCCACCCGCTGCCGCTGGCCGCCGCTCAATTGTCCCGGCCGGGCCTCGTGGTAGTCCTCCAGCCCGACTTTTTCCAGGATCGTCACCGCCCGCTTCTGCGCTGATGCCCGCTCGATCTCGGACTGCCGTATCGCCAACGTCGGCAGCAGCACATTTTCCAGCACCGAACACTGCGGCAGCAAATAATGCAGCTGAAAAACAAACCCGATCTCCGTATTGCGAAGCCTCGCCAACTCCCCGCTCCGCAGCGACGCCAGGTTCGTCCGATTCAGCATCACCTTGCCCGCCGTCGGCCTGTCCAGCCCGCCGATCAGATTCAGCAGCGTCGTCTTGCCGCTGCCGGACGGCCCAACGAACGACACCGACTGGCCCGGCTCAATCGTCAAATGGACATCTTTTAAAACCGTCGTCTCTTCGACACCGGTCACATATGTTTTCGTCAAATCCACTAATTCAAGCATTGTTTTGCCCTTTAGATGATGTCAGCAGCCCAAATCGGTAAATCATCTGCCGCACCGTTTCATCCATTGAATATTTCTCACGCACCGCCGTCGCCCCTTTTCGCCCCAGCTGAGCCGTCGCTTCCGGCTCCACCAACAGCGGCCGCAGCGTCTCCGCCAGTTTCACCGGATTGTTCGGCCCATACAACACTCCTGCCCCCGTCGCATTGGCAATCTCCGTAAACACTCCCAACTCCGGCGTCACAAACGGAACCCCCGCCGCCAGTGACTCCAGCGCACACAAACCATACGCCAGCGGCTTTCGCGTCGGCAATACCATCAGTGACAAGCTCTCCAGAAAGGCCTTTCGTGACTCAATCCCGTAATCGTCCACAAACTCGACACAGTGTCCTAACCGCAGATTCTCAATCCGGCTGTTCACATGACGCAGAAAACTTCCGTCTGTCGCACTGCTGCCGCCGGTAATACGCAGTCGAATATTTTTAATCCGCTGATCCCGCCGCAGCAAATGGATCGCGTTGATCAGAATATCCAGCCCATGGTCGTAACACATTTGGGACAGATACCCCACCGTCGGTACCTCCGGCGGCGCCGTCGGTGTAAACGCCGCCGCATCCAGCCCCATCGGCAATGCAAGTAATCGCTCCGGAGCCAGTTCAAGCCGGCGGGAAATCTTGCGTTTATAAAACTCGCTGACGGATAGAAACAGATCGAACGCCGCCAACTGCTCAGCGACCAACTGCCAGGCCCGCTGCGAATACACATTCGGCAGCGTATCGAGAAAATCCTCCTCGTCCTGCAGCAGGCATACCACCTGCACGTCCAGCTTTTCCTTGATCGCCGGCGCCAATCCCGCTAATAGAATATTCGAAATGACGATCACATCCGGCTTGTCTTCCAGCACTGCCAGCCAGTCCGTTAATCGGGCGATTTCCTTCCGCTGTTTGCCGTCAGCCCCTTCCAGCATAGACACCGTTGCCGCCCCTAATTCCTTCGCACTGGTCATCCCCGACAGTTTACTCAACCGCTTGAGCAGCTTGGGATTGTCAAACCAATTATCCAGCCATCGCGGCGTCTTGCGAAACAGCCCAACCTTCTGCTGCAAATACACATTCAGCCCGCCCATAAACAGCGGCGATGCCGCCTTCGCCACCTCCGCATCCATCGCGATCGGCAGGTACATCGGCACAAGTGTAATCTCATGGCCGGCCCGCTGAAACGCACGCACCAGCGACAGATCGCGCAGACAATTCTCACAATAAAAATTGTCCCCCGAACCCGGTGTCAGTTGCACGATCCGCATCAGCAAGCCTTTCTTCTCCAATATGGCCCCACAATAGCCGAAATTCGCCCCATTTGCAAGGCTTGAATGAAAAGATGTTTATGTTATCGGACTCATGATTGTTTGCCTTTTTATCCACCTTGCACAATCTCTATGCGTACAGACCCTGTTATCAGACACCCCAAAAATATCTTCAATCCCACTCAAATCAAACCGAATAAACCAACGGTTAAGGGATCGCAGTTGGAAACTAAGAAGGAAATACGAGCTTAGGGGCTTTGCCATTAACACAAAGATACTATTGTGGCTGTTTTGGTTAGGTGCGTTTACGTTGGCGGTCAGTGCAACCTCCGTTTATGTCTATAAAATCACCACCCAGCAGGGCATGGTCACCGGCATCCTCTACGCCATGGAAGAATCGTCCGCCGTCATCGACAGACAGGTCGTCCGCACGGGAGACACCCTTCACGGCGTAAAAATCGTCAGCATCGACAGGTTTACCGTCGAATTCGAAAAAGACGGCACCCGCTGGAAACAGCGCGTCCGCGAAAAACCCAATCCTGCCTGGCAGTCACCCTAAATTGCCCCCCTCTGTTCTTCTGAATCCAGCATTATCAAACACTGTTGCTTAAATACGAGTATCGAAACTCGAAACAAATTCAAAATAACAACCGTCAAAATCAAAAAACAGTTTTGACGCCGCCGATTGTGTTTGGAATATTACTATTTTAAATTTCGTATTTGTTTCGGACTTCGGACTTCGGGCTTCGTGATTCGGATTTTACCCCTCCCCCATTAGCCTCTCAACGAGTTTTATCTCGGCAATTGACGCAGCCGGCCCAAATCGGTATGATAATACGAGTAAATGTGATGATTCAGCCGTAAACGGGAAGGATATAAAATGGCTCGCAAACAATATATTAGTCGTCGTAATTTTATCAAAGGGGCCGGCGCTGCCGCGATTAGCTTTACCGTTGCCAAATCGCATATCGCCAAAACCTACGCCGCCAATGAGAAAATCGCCATCGGCATCATCGGCTGCGGCGATCGCGGCCACTGGGTTGGCAATCTCCTCAAAGAAAACGGCGGATACCATATCGCCGGCTGCGCGGACTATTTTCAGGATCGCGTCGATAATCTCGGTACCGCCTTCAATATCCCGCCGGAAAACCGCCACATAAATTTGTCCTGCTATAAAAAACTGCTGGCCCAGAAGATTGATGCCGTCGCCGTCCTGTCGCCGCCCTATTTCCACCCGACTCAAGCCGTAGCCGCCATTGACGCCGGCAAGCATGTCTATGTCGCCAAACCCGTGGCCGTCGATGTTCCCGGCTGTAAAACCATCGAAGCAACCGGCCAAAAAGCGACTGCCAATAAACTCTGCTTCCTCGTGGACTTCCAGACGCGTGCGGACCAGTACTATATCGAAGCCGTCAAACGCGTCCACGCCGGCGCACTCGGCGACCTCGCCTTCGGCGAAAGCATGTATCATTCCAACCGGCTCGGCGTCAAGGCAAAACCCGGCACCGAAGGGGCGCGCCTGCGCAACTGGGTCTTTGACAAAGCCCTCTCCGGCGACATCATCACCGAACAGAACATCCACACCCTCGACGTCATGAGCTGGATCATGAACACCGAACCGCTCAGCGCCGTCGGCACCGCCGGCCGCAAAGTCCGCACCGATGTCGGCGACTGCCGGGACTACTTCGTCCTGACCTTTGAATACCCCGATAATGTCGCGATTGCCTTTACCTCGCGCCAGTTCAACGGCCACGGCACCCTCCCGGACGGCATTCGCAACCGCATGTTCGGCTCAAAAGGTGTACTGGAAGCCGTGTACGGCGGACGCACATTCATCCGCGGCCGAAAAGAAAACTCCTACAAAGGCGGAACGTCGCCCGGCATCTACAAAGAAGGCGTGGCAACGAATATCGCAACCTTCCGAAAAAACATCACCGAAGGCAACGTCACCAACCCCACCGTCGCCCCCTCGGTCCAAAGCAACCTCATCACCATCCTCGGCCGAATGGCCGCCGACACAGGTAAAAAAGTAACCTGGCCCGAAGTCCTAAAAAACAACAATAAACTAAACCCTAACCTAAAAGCCGAAGGATACAAACCTTAAAAAGCCAAAAAATTAATCTTTCTTTTTGTTACTTTTTATAATTCGTTCAATAGAATCCTTCTGGCTTTTTATTTTGTGTCCTGTTTTTTTATCTTTTTCATTTTCATATATTCTCTGAATTTCGCTAAGCATTTTTCCCGCTATTTCATCCGCATCAGGCAATTGAAGTACTTCGTCGCCAACATACAAAAGGCTGTCCCAAATACTGAAGTCAAACCTCTTGTAGTTCCTGAAACTATCCTCTAATACACTTTTAACTTGATCTGTACATGCATGTTCTCTTTTGGAACATATATGCAGCCCACTTACAGTTGCTTGCTGTAATGAAGGATTGGCTCCGGGCTCATCAATAATTGTAAATAGCGTCTGAGAGAAATCACCATAGCACCTTAAAAGCCTTGCTTGATTTCTCTTGTAATTATCCGAAAGCTTGAGCTGCCCATGGTTGATTTCTTTTTTGATTTTTTCTAACTTCACTCCTCTTGTTAACTGCATCTGGACAATCGGATCGGTTAACAACTGATGTCTTTCTAATTGGCCAAGGATATGCTGTAAGGTTTTTATTGCTTCATAACGCAATGCATCGTGCTCAGTTTCCCCAAGAATAACTGTCTTCATCACATCAACTACAGAATACATTTGTTCATCTGACAGCAGTTTCATCCATTTACTATTATCTAAGTAGTCAATTAAGGTGATTCGCCACAAGTTTGTTTGGTTTCTGTCTTTTATCTCTTTTAACATTGGCTCAATATCTTTTAATTCATCCAATTTCGGATACTGACCTTCAAAAAATTGGACCAGATAAAAGGATTCCTTGCAATAAACGGTACCGGGCTCAATCGCATCGGCTGCTTGTGAACACTGCCGTCCGGCCTCGATGAGTTGATCTGCACTAAGCGCATCAAGGTAATGTCGAAATTTCAAATAAGCTTCATCGTGAGCGGCACGCCCATCCGCTTCACCGCATTGTATGAGAAGCTTCTTAATCGTCGGCCAATATTCATCCGCCTGAACAACCTCTATTGCAACGGTAAAAACAATAAACACATAAAAATAAAGCAAGGGCAGCAAATTATTTTTTTGTTTATTCGCTTTCTTTGTAGTATGATTGGTTGTATTGTAGCTCGCTCTGATCATTATCAAATGCTCCTGATTGCTCCGTATCATTGTCCCAAACGAAAACCGCTTTCGCTCCACTTCAAATCCATTATCCAGCCCAAATCTCCAACTGTCAAACAAAATCCCGCCTCATTCTTCCCAACAAAAGCAAACCCCATTCCCGCCCGTCCTGTCCGTGTACATCCGTAAAAGTCCACATAATTCCTCAAAAACCCCATCAGCCAAGTTTTAGCACTCCTATATTCCTACATACCTATATTCCTACATACCTATATTCCTACATACCTGTATTCCTGTATACCTGTATACTTGTATTCCTGTCCCACCGAAATCGCTTCGGCGCAGCCGAACTGCTCGGAATCGGTCGGCAGCACAGAAACGAAGTTTAGAGCACCAACAGCCTGAATTGAGTTGATAGCGGCAACGCCCGCGGCGATTTCACCCGACCTGAGCCTGCCAAAGCACACCCGATGCCCAATAATCCGTGTAAATCCCGTTAATCCTGTCAGAAAATTGGTCCCCTCCAACTGTCAATCAAAATCCCGCCTCACTCTTCCCAACAAAAGCAAACCCCATTCCCGTCCGTGCCAGTCCGTGTACATCCGTGAAAGTCCGCAAAACACCATCAGCCAAGTTTTTTACACCCCAATATTCCTACATACCTACATTCCTGCATCCCTGAGCCCTTGTGCCCTTAAGTTCTTGAGTTCTTGAGTTCCTGTATTCTTATATTCCCGAAGCAAAATCGCCCGACGATAGTCGGCAACTCAAGGCCGGTTGAACAGCGCATAAAAGAAGTATGGACATGGCCAAACGTAATTATTGAAACAGACAGTAGCATAAGAACATTTCGCAGAAATCGCTTCGGCGCAGCCGAACTGCTCGGAATCGGTCGGTAGCACAGAAACGAAGTTTCGAGCACACCGGCCGATGAAGAGCAGCCCAGCGGGCAAAAGCCCGCGGCGATTTCCCACCCTGTGCCCAAAAATCAACGTAAATCTGCGTCAATCTGTGTCTAAAAAAAACTTCATGCTCTTCATGGCCTTCATGGTTAAACACACCATACCAAAACCCGAAAAATGTTTGACAATTATCAAACTTCTGCTATAATACACTAAAAACATCATTCATTAATCATTTCAAAAGGGAAAGTCAGACCAGTGGTCAGTCATCAATTACCAGTAAAACTACTCTGTGAATCTCTGTGCCCTCTGTGGCAAGTAATCCACATAATCCGTGCAATCTGTGGACACCTTTTTGTGCAAAACGAACCCAATTTCAATCCCGCCAAAATCCTCATAAGTCTTTACGCAGCAACCCCTAAAGCCTCAAGTCTCAAGCCTCGCCCCTCAAAAACAAACCCAAACGAACCCAATTCACATATTCCTGCATTCATGAATTGTTCCCCTCTGGCCTTCGTGCTCTTCGTGTTCTTCGTGGTAATACATTTGTCGGCAAGAATCTGCGTCAATCCTCGCAATCCGTGGTTCCGCTTTGGACAAAAATGGCAACGTTTGGGACAAACTTTGCCACACAAAAACACCCAAAACTAAGGTTTCAAGCTCAAAAACAAAGATTTCACCAAAAAAGAAATTTCCGTGGCATTTCCGTGCATTCCGTGGTTTATTCAGATACACTATTATCCAAAAGTCAGAGAATATCAAGCAGGAGAGACAAACGATGACGATAAAAGTGAAGACCGCCGCCGAAAGTGCTGTGGAAACCCGTTACCTGGTCATGCCGCATCAGGCCAACCCGTTCGGCACCGCCTTTGGCGGCGTCATCATGAGCTGGATCGACATGGTTGCCTCGATGGCCGCCCAGCGTCACTGCGGCACCGAGGTCGTCACCGCCGGCATCGATTCGATTTCGTTTGAACGGCCCGTTCGAATCGGCGACCAAGTCGTCCTGCTGGCGTCCGTCAACTATGTCAGCAAAACCTCCATGGAAGTCGGCGTCAAGGTCATCCGCGAAGATCCCATCGACCACGAACGCAGCGTTGCTACCAAGGCGTACCTGACATTTGTATCGATTGATGAAAATCACAAACCGATCCCAGCCCCGCCACTGCAACCCCAGACCGAAGACGCCAAACGCCGCTGGAACAATGCCGCCCTGCGTGTTAAAGCCCGTAAGAAATTGCGTGAACATCTCAAATCCAATAACAACTAATAAATCAAAATAGTGAGAGGAGACACAATGAAACGACGCGACTTCTTAAAACTTTCCGGCCTGACCATCGCCGCCTTTGCTGCACAGGGCTGTAAAGCACACGCTGAAAAGACCGGCCATCATAAAAAATCGCGTCCAAACATCCTCTTCTGCCTGGCCGATGACTGGGGCTGGCCGCACGCGAGCGCCTATGGCGAC
>JANQGW010000077.1 GCA_028282905.1 Sedimentisphaerales bacterium
TATGTGAACGGCAAGCCCATCGGCCTGGTCGGCACTATCCATCAGGGCAACACCGACTATGTCCCGGAACTGCTGGTGCCGAAGATTCGCGCATCGCTGATTCCCAATGCTCCTGTGAAACGATGGACTCCCACAGTGCCGAGTGTTGTGCCAAGAACCGGCTCCGGCATTGTCGTCATCGACCCCGGCCACGGCGGCAGAGACCCCGGCGGCCAAAGCGTATTGGGCTACTGGGAAAAAGAAATCAATCTCAAAATATCACGCAAGCTCATCGCTCATCTCAAGCAGGCGGGCGTAACGGTCCATACCACGCGTACCGGTGACTCCTACCCGACACTGGAAGAGCGTGCGGCACTGGCGAACCGGGTCGGAGCTGACTTATTCGTCAGTATTCATTGCGATACCAACGGTGACAGCATCCATAAAGGATTTACCATTTATGTCGCCCGTTCGGCCAGTTGGGGTTCTAAAAAAGCCGGGCGAATTCTGGAAAATGATTTATCTGACCAGGGCATTCCCAGTAAAGGGATGCGAAAGGCGGATTACAAAGTGCTTGTGCAAACCAAGTGCCCGGCGGTTTTAGTCGAATGCGGGTTTATGACCAATTATGATGAAGCCGCCCTGCTGATGAGTCCATGGTACCAGGATAAACTGGCCCGCACTATCGCCGATAGTATTCTGGATTACCTGTAATTTTCCATATCGGTCAATCAAAATATAATCAGTAATTGAAAGTACATTGCATTTACTGTGCGCAAAAAACAGAGGCTGCGGTTGGGCAACCACAGCCTCTCACATCTCTCAAAATAGAGAAAGAGATTAAGGGATCCGTTTGTTCAAATGCCGGCTGAGAAAGTGCACAAACGGCAACCCAGCCGTACAGATAAAAATGGTGCTCGACTGCGGCAGAACAACGCCCGCCAAGGGACTGGCCGCATTCGATGCGGCATAGGTCAGTCCGGTCAATACCATTAAAGACGCAATTACAAAAGGCTTCTTTTTCACAAGTGATTCCCCCACTACAATAGGTCGGTCTTTCTCACAAAACACCGGTGTTATTTCGGCGGATTCTGGTTGAGCCGTTTCCGCAAATCGGTGTTCTCCCGGCGTGTCGCTTCCAGGTCGAAAATCAGATACTTTATCCCCAACCGCAGATAATCCAGTGACTGCTGGAGATGACTCAGTTTGTTTTGCAGTTTTTCGTAGCCTTCGCGACTTTTGCGCGTGAGTTTAACAATTTCATCTTTTTGAGGTTTCGGAAAAGATTCGGTCTCTTTAAGAATCTCAAACAGTTTTTCACGGAAGTCAGAGTCGTTCATAGTGTCACCCCCAAAAGTTAATTCTCCGAAGCCAGTACGGCTTATACAAATATCCGTCAAATGTAGAATTTGACAACCGTCAATACGGCAAACATTTTCTTTTCATCACTTATTTTGAATTGTGTTTAACGCTTCGTTTTTCCCCCCGAAGCCAACAAACGTATTATAACAAACAGCCTCTTTCATTCGGGAAAAATTCGACCTTTGAGAGCCTTTTTAAGATAAATGGGCTTTCTCAATAATCCGATTTGGGTATTATCGGCCTCGCTGGGAATATTTTTCCAGTGTGCGTTAGGTGAAATTCGGGACAAAAATCGAAATCAGAAAAAACGGCTGAAAGCAGGTCTTTTCGGGAGCCTCAAAGGTCTCATAATAACCTTTGTTCGGCCCCGAATTAGAGCAATACACTCAGGCCTGCATTGTCTGAAATGTTTTTCCCAATTCAGCGATCACCTTGGCAAACTTGCCGACACTGGTCGGTTTGACAATGTAATTGGCACAACCCAGATCGTAACACTGTTGGACGGTATCCGGGTCGCGGGTCGTGGTCAGCATAACGACAGGCATCGATTTTAAGTTCGGATCCTGCTTGATCTGCTCCAGCACTTCGATGCCGTCCAGTTTGGGCATACGGATATCCAGCAGCAACAGATAGGAATGGTGTTCCAGTGAATGTTCGGGCTGCCGCAGAAAATCCATAACCGCCTGGCCGTCTTCAAAGTGAACAATCTCGTTGTCAATGCCGGCCCGGCGAATGTGCCGATGAATCAGACTGGCATGACCCGGATCGTCCTCTGCCATCAAGATGGTAAAGCCGTCTAACATCGTTCTCTCCCTCGCTTATCTAAATGCTTCAGGTAGGCTCTATAGAATTTACTCTAACATTTCATTAACAGCAAACTCTCTCTCCATTGTAGATTATACTCGAAGCACTTCATATGAGGTCAAACAATTTATCCGCTTTTTTGCGGCAACCGCCGGCAGAAACAGTTCGTAGCCGCATAACTTCTTTTTTATAAAAGGGTTATCCGGAAAATCAGTGGAAACCCCTAATTTTTCATGCGTAGATTCCCCTTGCGGAGAAGCAGCTTATTAGCGCCGTCAACAATCAGCACTTTTTCCTGCGGATTGCGAATGATCCAATCATCTAAAACTGCTTGCGGATTGGGACAAGGCAGCATGTGCATTTTTTCAATCACAGACGCTTCAATTTCAGAATGAAACCAAAGCCGGCTCAGCCGTTTTATGAGTTGAGCAAATCGCCAAGGCTTATGACTGAACAGTTTATAGTCGGTTTGCCCGACCGCGGCAATCGTATCAAGCGGTTTTATCAGTTTATCATAAAACTGTTCACGCGTTCGCTCGCTACCAACGCCATTGGGGCAAGCCGAGATAAAGAGTATTTCGCCATTGTCGCACACCGCTTCATGTGTCAACTCCAGCGCACGCTGGGCGATATACAAATCAACATCATTGGGCAATCCCCCCGGCGAAACAATCATCTTGGATACCGGTTCTACCATAAAGCTGTTCCAGGCATCGGTTTGATCGAATGCACGAGCGGCGACGCTCTGTGCCTTGCCGAAATCAGTCCATTGAATCGCCCCACCGCTGCTGATGGTGACGAGGCTGTAAAATGGCCGGACCGCAATAATTGTTTCCATGGCTTCCAGTTGATCGCAAGCCAGAGGATTATCATGTAGAGCAGGATTACTGTGCCACGGATGAACACCCGCACGGCTGCGCGAACCCATCGTCCAGCTATGGTTTTGCTCGGTTGTTTCAAAGGCACACAGGCCGGGAACGATATTTTTGATCGGGTTAGAGTAGCCGGCAAAGTAATGGTGCTTGACATCCGAAATCGCGAGAAAACAATCCGGCTGCAGCAACCGTTTATTATATCGTACTTGAGTACCACGGCTGGTGACACCTGTTGAAGCAAAGGCAGCAGTCTGACAATCATGCACGACAATCTCATAGTGCGAAATGCCGACTTTCGCACTATGGAAATGAATAGATTCAGCAATCTTGTGATTTTCAGGTGTTTCGGCGTTATGCGTACCGGTACAGATGAAAAAGAAAACGTTAGCCGCAGTTTGACATATCGGCAATAACTTCGGTAAGATTATCTCCAGCGGTAAATCCCGCGTGCCGTCCGGCAGCAAGATTCCTAAAATCCGTCCATTGACAATATTGGAAAATTCGGTTGCTCTTGGTTTGATTGCCTTAGCGACAAGATCGTCCGAAGAAGCGAGTGTCGCAGCTGAATGTCGCGGCGTAATGACTCCAGCGAGATTCTCCTGTGGAATCCGCAGGGAAATCTGCTGATTGCCGTAATGAAGTGAAATCGCTTCCATTGATTTTATTGAAATCAGTTATCGCAGTTTGAGGGTTGCCAGCGCAATGACAGCAAAGGCTACCGACAGCAGCCAAAACCGGACCACCACCTGCGGCTCGGACCAACCGGCCAGATGAAAGTGGTGGTGGATCGGCGCACAGCGGAAAATGCGTTTTCCGCCGGAATACTTGAAGTACCCCACCTGTAGAATCACGCTGAACAGTTCCATCATAAACACCCCGCCGATCAGAAACAGCAGAATTTCATTACGCGTGACAATCGCCCCGTACCCCATCGCCGCCCCTAATGGAAGCGACCCGACATCGCCCATAAAGACCTGTGCCGGGTGGCAGTTGTACCAGAGAAAGCCAACAATCGCCCCGGTAATCGACGCAAAAAAGACGCATAACTCGCCGGATTCCGGAATATGCGGCAGCAGTAAATAACTGGCCCATGTCACATCGACGGTGCGGGAGACTTTTTCGGATGCGATATAACACAGTATTACCAGCACGGATGAAACAATCCCCAGACAGCCCGACGCCAACCCATCCATGCCATCGGTAAGGTTGACCGCGTTACTGGTAGCCGAAATATATAGAACGGCCACAAATGAAAAGAAATACATGTTCATCGGAATGCCGTGTTTATAAAACGGCAGCCAGAACATCTTGGCATCTTTTATGTCCTGGAAATCGGAAAAAAGAAAATAGGCAACCAGTATCGCACCGCCTAATTGAAATGCCAGTTTTTCCCACGGTTTGAGACCGTCTCGACTGCGATGGCGTGTCTTGACCGTCAGTTTGAGCCAGTCATCGGCCGCACCGATACCGCCAAACCAAATGATAATAAAAATCGCCTTATGGATAAACGGATTGCCCAGTCGTGCCCACAGAAACGTGCCCGCCAGCAATGCCGATAAGATAATGATACCACCCATGGTCGGTGTGTTGGCGCGTTCACGCATCAGTTCATTGAGGGCGGCATGATGAAATTCCGGTCGGTCACCGATCTTCATCCGCATCAGCCAGCGAATCACCTTGGGGGCCATAAAATATGCCACCGCCAGGCTCGTCAGCGCCGCCAGTACCGCACGAAATAACACATCTTGGTACGCATAAAAACCAAATGCATCAACCCGCAGCATATCTAACAGATGGTAAATCAATATTCACTCCGATGAGAACTCAGGCGTCTCGTCCATCGATTCTCAGTAAAATTTAACTATCCAAACAACTCCTTGAGCCGCTCAACGGCCTTTTCCAGACCGGCCAATCGCGACCCCTTTACCAATACTATATCGTCCGGCTGGATATATTTGTGCAAATTATCACATAATTGCCCGGTATTTTCAAACGCCTGCACCAGCACCTTCCGCTTGCTGTGAACCGCTCCGAAGACAACGTCCGCAGCAAACTCACCGCACGCCAGCAGGACATCAACTTCTTCAGCGGCTGCCCTTTCACCTAATTCGCAGTGAAACTGCGCCGAGCTTTCGCCCAGTTCACCCATCAAACCGGCAATGAAAACTAACCTCTCAGTTCCATTCTTTCGAAATGATCGCAGACAACTCAGGGCATTGGCCATGGAAGCGGGGTTGGCATTGTAGCAGTCATTCAAAATCGTCACCGGCCCGACTGTCTGAACTTCCAAACGCATCGAAACCGGCCTTAAACGCCCGATAATACCCGAAAAGTCCGATAACGGAATCTTAAGATCGCGGCAAACTGACCAAACGGTCAGAGCATTCATCAACGCCGCCATGCCAGACAGCGGCACCTTAATACGCTGATTTTCAATCGTGAGACTGCCTTTTGAACCATCAGCCTGGAGTTCTATTCCGATAATATCGCAGGTTTCGTCCGTACCAAACGTCACAACTTCAGTATCATAAGTCTTTTTGACGTATTCGACCAACTCCGGCTGGTCGCCATTGGTATAGAGCGTGCCGCCCGCTTCCAGCCCCTCTGCAATCGAGGCTTTTTCTTTCAGGATGTTGTCAACCGTTCCAAAACCGGCTAAGTGAGCCGGGCCGACAAATGTGACCACCGCGACATCCGGCCGAGCCAGGCGGGTTAATTCCGCTATCTCACCGGGGGCGTTGGTTCCCAGTTCCAGCAGCAAAATTTCATCATCAGCCTCGGCGGAAAGAATCGTTAGCGGCACACCGATATTGTTATTGAAACTCTTCGGGGCCTGTCGGCAGCGGTAAAATTGGCTCAACACATCGTACATCATCTGACGGGTCGAGGTCTTGCCTGCTGAACCGGTAATGGCGATAACTTTGGAAGAAAGCTGCCCGCGGTACCATGAGGCTAATTGTCCTAAGGCCTTAATGGTATCCTCAACAATAATCACCGGCCTGGCCACTTTTACCGGCCGGTCCGCAATCGCACAGCAAGCCCCCTTTTCCATGGCCGCGGCGATATAGTCGTGTCCATCGAAATTCTCTCCGCGTATGGCGATAAAAAGCTGTCCCAGCTCGGCCGTGCGTGAGTCAATCGTTACCGATGTGACCTGACCGGACACATTGGTCGATGCATCCTGAAATTGTCCGCCGACAATCTCTGCAACCTGTTGAATGGCAATTGGTTTCATACTTTATCCCAGGGTGACTTACTTTTGCAGTGCTTTTTTGACTTCTTCGACATCGCTGAAATGGCGTTTTTCGGTGCCGATGATCTGGTAATCCTCATGCCCCTTACCCGCAATGAGTACCATATCATCCGGGCGAGCCTGTTCGATTGCCAGTTCAATCGCTTTGGCACGGTCCGGCTCAATTAAAAGCCCCTGCCCCGCTTTCATTGACACAAATCCCTGGATAATGTCATCAATAATCGCGTCCGGATTTTCGGTGCGGGGATTGTCGCTGGTGACAATGACGACATCAGCCAGTTGCTCAGCAACCTGTGCCATCCGCGGGCGTTTGGTTCGGTCGCGGTCGCCGCCGCAGCCGAACAGGACGATCAGCCGACCGTCACACAGTGGTTTGAGCGTCGTCAGCACGTTTTTCAGCGCATCATCAGTATGGGCATAATCCACAAAAACCTCGATACCTCGCCCGCTCTGCTCGTCGCAGCGGACCGGTTCCAGACGCCCCGGCACCGATTCCAATGCCGAAAGTCCGCAGGCGATATCATGCAGGCCAATTCCCGCCGCCAGACACAGTCCCGCAGCCGCCAGACAATTGCTGATATTATGCCGACCGGGAAGATGGGTCGTCACCTTTTCGCTCATCTGGTTAAACTCGATGGCAAACACACTGCCGGAAGCATTCATGAGATGGATTTTCGCGTTGACATCCGCATCCCGCTCAATGCCGTACCAGAGCGTGCGTGTAGCCGGTTCGATCAGTTCGGCAATCGTATGCGCCTCGTCAGATTCAATGTTCAGCACTGCCATGCCGTGGGCCGGCAGTTCCAGAAACAGTCGGCTCTTGGCGTCCAGATAGTCATCCAGCGTACTGTGGTAGTCCAGGTGATCGCCGGTCAGGTTGGTAAAGGCCGCCGCGGTAAAGGAAATACCGGACAGACGCCGCTGGCTCAGAGCATGACTGCTGGCCTCGGTCATCATGTACTCACAGCCATTGGCGACCATCTGGCCGGCGGCTTCGGCAATCGTTACCGCATCCGGCGTCGTCAGCGGCGCCGCAATAGTGCTGTTTCCGGTACTGTACTCGATGGTTCCGATCAGCCCGCAGCGATAACCGGCATGCTTCAGAATGGACCGAACCATATAGGCCACGGTCGTTTTGCCATTGGTGCCGGTCACCGCCAAATTGGTCAGTTGGTTATTGGGATAGCCGAACGAGGCCTGTGCCAAAAGCCCCAATGCCACTGATGTATCCTCGACAATCACACAGTTAAAATCAGCTACCGTTCGCTCAGTTACCAAAAACGCCACTCCGTTTTCGAGGGCCTGGGCCAGAAACTCGTGACCATCAACCTGCGTTCCGACGACTGCCACGAAAACACCGCCTTCGCAGACCTTTCGAGAATCGGCTGTGACCGGAAGCCGGCCGGCCTGTACCACCGCCAATAATTGGGTAAATGTCATTTATGCTGCCTTATCATCCTTGCATTTGATTTGTTTTGTCCGTCAGGACGCATTGTAGCGAACCGTCGCCTTTTTCGCAATCCATGTTTTAGCCGCCCCGTCAAAAACATGTTCAAATTCCGTCGTATTATTCGGATTTGCAACGCAAAACGCTTTTTTGTCTTTCCCTTGAGTTTTTCGTCTATTTTAGTAAAATAGGACGAACAATTTGGGAATTTCGGGCAGTGTTTTCCGATAAGTTCTATAAAATCCATTAGAAAGGAGTAAAAATGACCCGCAATTATTCTCGTAACTTCATTTATATCATAGCATTATGCTTATTGGCAACACCCGCTCTCGCCAAAGAAAGCAAGACCGACTACATGGCGGTCATGATAGACGGTCAGAAAATCGGCTATGCCATCCACACCCGAACCGTCGAAGGCGCTCATGTTATCACAACAAGTGAGCAATCCCTAACAATCAGCCGGGCCGGACAGACAGTTAAAGTCTATTCAAAAGAAACAAACGTTGAAACAAAAGACGGCAAACCCGTTTCTTTTGAATCCGTCATGAAAACCAGTGGTTTCGAACAGAAAAGCAGCGGCACCGTCAGTAATGGGAAAGCCACCATCAAGCAACAGCTTTTCGGGCAAACGGTTGAAAAGGTCATTGACTGGCCCAAGGGAGCTTTGCTGTCAGAGGGTATGCGGCTGTTTCAACTCAAACGCGGACTGAAAACCGGCGATCAATTTGAGGTCAGCATTTTTCGGCCGGAATATCTGTTGGCACTGAAAACACAGGCCACCGTTGGAGATAAGAAAAAAATTGATCTGTTTGGACGAGTCCTTGAATTGACCGAAGTAAAAACAACCATGTCCGTCAGCGGCCAGCAAATTACCTCCACCAGCTATGTCGATGATGATCTGAACGCTTTGAAAACAGTCATTCCTATGATGGGAATTCAGATGGAACTGCTGGCCTGCGATAAAAGTTTTGCCATGCAGGAGGATGCAGTGATTGATTTCATGGAAAAAATGAGTATCGCCAGCCCGGTTCAACTCACCAATCTGACAAAAATCGATTCAATTGAATATCAACTTAAGGCCACCGACGAACAGCCGCTAACTCTACCGACCACATCACACCAGACCGTTAAAACCGAAAATGGAACGATTCAACTGACAGTTAAACAGATCATCCCGCCCGAAGGCGTTAAATTCCCCTATAAAAGCGACGATGAAGATATCAAAAAGGCGCTGCTGCCGAGCGATAACCTGCAATGTGACAACAAGGCTGTGATTGACCTGGCTAAGCATGCAGTCGCGGGCACTGAAGACGCGGCGGTGGCTGCCAAGCAGATCGAATCGTTTGTCGCCGGCTTCATCCAAAAAAAAGACCTGTCGGTCGGATATGCCTCCGCGGCGGAAGTGGCCCAGAATCGTCAGGGCGACTGCACTGAACATGCCGTCCTGACTGTGGCAATGTGCCGGGCCGTAGGCATCCCCGCCCGTGTTGTCTGTGGCGTGCTTTATGTTGACTCCTTTGCCAACCAGAAAAGCATCTTCGGCGGCCATGCCTGGGCCGAGGCCTATATCGGCGGTCAATGGGTTGGGCTGGACGCTACTCGCGTTGATCAAGGCGGATTCGGGCCGGGCCATATTACACTGGCCACCGGCAACGGCGATCCAAGCGACTTCTTCTCACTGGTGAACACATTAGGCTATTTTACAATCGAAAAAATCACGACGCACAGCAAACCAACCCCGGAAACCCCGGCGACAGAATCCAAAGACTAACGGGCAATGTCATGAGAAAGCAGCGTTTGTCATCTAAAAAAACGGGCGATTCACATGATTTCCTGAAAGCCCATTACTGGAACAGCGGACAGTTTGCCCATACTGACCAGCAAAAGGGCGTGCCCTGTCCGCCTTTGCAAAAACCGTATGACGTGGAAGCTGATCTTATTGACCTTCCAAGTCCGACAGCCATTGAACTGGAACAGCCGGAACTGAACGGTCTGCTGGAGACCCGATGCAGCCGGCGCAAGTTCACCAACGTCCCGATGACGCTTGAACAGCTTTCATACCTGTGCTGGGCAGCCCAGGGCGTGCGGAATATCTCCAGAAGCGGTCAGGCTGTTTTTCGTACCGCACCGTCTGCGGGGGCACGTCACGCATTGGAGACCTATCTTGTCATTCACAACGTGGAAAACCTCCAGCCGGGACTGTATCGTTATCTGAGTATCGAGCATAAACTTCTGCCCATCGAAACCAATCCTGAGATTGCCGCCCAATGCGCCACAGCCTGCTGCAATCAGCAATGGATGGCAAAATCCGGTGTCATCCTCTGCTTCTCAGCCATTCCATACCGCATGGCGTGGCGATACGGCAATGCCGCCGACAAACTCATTGCATTGGACGCCGGACATGCCTGCCAGAATATCTACCTGGCCTGTGAATCGCTAAACCTCGGTTGTTGTGGAATCGCGGCGTATAACCAGGGGCCGATGGACGCCCTGCTGAAACTGGATGGAAACGATGAATTCTGCATTTACCTTGCCGCTGTCGGCACATTAGTCTGACATAACGGTTGCTTAAATGAACAGCAAAGAAAGAGAAAGGAATACAACTATGGATCAATGTAAATCAGACAACCACGAAAAACATCTCTGCCGCCTGTACGGTTCAGGTGTCCACAAACAAGACCCCGAACAGTACGCCCATTTGGTACGGGATCCGAAATATGTCTGCAAGAGTTGTGGACGTGTCGCGGCATTTAAAGAAAACCTCTGCGACCCGATTTTGTTGGGAACCTGGGAAGAATAATCACTGAGTACTCCCAAATTAGAGCACTTAAACTTTTTATGTATGGGCTTAGGCCGTGATGAGGACGAGTCTGGCAAGGCGAAAAACGCAGGCAATGCGATTCATTAGCGAGTATTTTCAACGCCGCCGGACGAAGCCGCAGTAGGCATAAGCCATACACTAAAAATTTAATTGTTCTTGTCTTTAAAAAGGAGAAAACGGCTGATTTCATGCAAAATGAGCCGTTTTCAGGAAATTTGTTTATTTTTTCATTTTTCCTGTAACGAAATCGCCCCCGCGGCGTCAGATAGGTGTAGAGAAGGAACAACTATGAAAGAGGATTTATCAAGACTGATTGAGTCGGCTATGGCCGGCGACCGAGATTGTTTGGACGAACTGATGCAGAAGGTTCGCCCGCGAATTCGCGCGTATATTCTGCGCAGTACGCTCAATGAAGACCTGACCGAAGATATTGTACAGGAAACGATGCTCCAGTTACTGTCCTCTATCAAAACACTGACCGATGCCTCACGGTTCTGGCCGTGGCTTTATACTATTGCCACGAATAAGAAAATCAGCCATTTCCGTAAGGTCCAGCGTCATCCGGCGGTTCATTTTTCCGCGATGGCTGACCACCAGCTTGAATCGGCCATGAAAGAAGATGCAGGCGACGTTTCCGAACAGCCCGCCCTGCAGGAACTGCACAGTATCGTCATGAAAACCATGGAAAAGCTCACCGGCGCGGAGCGGTCGGTCCTGTCGCTGCGCTGTTTTGAGAATATGCCCTATGACCAGATCGCTGAAATCAACGGCTGTTCGGCCAGCACGGTCCGGGTCCAGTTTCTGCGTGCCCGCAAGAAACTCAAAGCAAGCCTGACAAAACAGGGACTGTCGCGAAGGGCCATTTTGCCGGCACTGATCCTGTTTGGCAAACTCACCGCCGACGAGGCACTGGCGACTACCGTCACTTCTACTTCAGTCAGTTTGGGGACCGGCATGACCGCTGCCCAGACGGTCGTAGCGACGATTAAAGCCGGTATGGTCCAATACACTGTGGCCGCGGCGGCGGCGGTAGCAATTGCGGCAACAGGACACACGGCCTGGGTTAAAACACATCCGCACCCATATCCCGAACGAAACGCTGTTCAGTCTGTTTACTACACCGTTCAGGGTGTAGGGATAGTCGATGAAAGCGAAGCGGAGGCAACAAAGGCCCAAAACCGCAGTCGTAAAGGCGATGTCGATGACGGTCCGTATTACAGCAAAGGGGCCTATGAACAATACCTGCGGTTTCCCGAAGGACCGGACGGACCGGTCATGGTGCGGATGCAGCGATGGGGACTGGACTCTAAAACCCATCAAAATACCGACAAACTTTGCAGTTGGCTGCAAAATGGCACGGCAAACTATTATTATGCCGCCGGCCTTAACCGCATCTATATCACCAATGACCCGATTGGCATGCTGATCCTGCCGACTGATTCGCCGGAGATGGTTGATTTTCTTCTGAAATACGGCACCAATCAGAAAGGTATTAAATACGCAAAGGACCGGAAAACCGGATTGCTGAAAAACAAGAAAGACAACCGCGTCAAATCAGTCAGAAATTATGAAACTAAATATGCTTATAATTCGCTCACTGAAGCGGATTTTGAGCGATTCTGGCCGGAGGACGCCGCTGTCGTGGATGACCGGGACACAATGCACTATCGCGGCTGGACATATGTGACGATTGAAGGCCGACTGGGAGAAATGCCCGTCCGCGGTAAAGCGCATATCCCCTTCTCCTACACCGCCTGGAAAGAGCATAAGCCGTGGCTGACCATTGATATCGGCGATTCGATTCAAATTATTGACACCGCCGAAGGCGCCTGCCTGATCGATGAATCCGGAACGGTGACCGCTTATCCGACCGGCACCTTTTTTAACGGCCTTGGACGTCCATGGACAGGCATTCGTGCTTATGACACGCTCCGGCGGGATGCGGCAACGGACCGTATTCCCTTTGCAAGCAAACGGGAAGATGAAACCGCCACCGTCAGCCTGCAGCGTAAACTGGGGCCGGACACCTTCAAAATCAGCTATACCATTGACATGTATCGCGATATTGTCACGCAGATTGACCTGACTTCCGTCGGTGAGAACGCCGTTGCCGGGCAAATGATATTAACTTATGTCCAGGATGATATCAGCGAGTGGGCCAAAAACTTCCAGAAACCGGTTCTGCCGAATCCCAAAGCCGTCGTTGCTGAGGTCGAAACACAGCACTGGCTGCTGGAACTGCTTCGGCACAGCTGCGGCCGAAAACAGGCGATCTTCGCAGCCCATTAAATAATCAAACCGGAGGAATCGCATGGCAAACAAGCAGGAAAAAATGCTCGAAGGTTTTAAGGAAATCCAGGCCGAGCGAATTACCGTCTATCCGGCCGGCGTCGATTCGACGGGACAGGCTTTGGCTTACATTGTTCAAGGCAATCAACTCTGGTACGCCAAAGATGACAAACTCACCCCGGTGGAATTACCGCAGGAAAACGCTTAAAGCCGCTCTTACTCAAACTGAATGTCGCTGAGCATGAATTGCAGGCTTGTCTGGCCATTGTAGGTGTTGTACTGCGGCTCGAAGGCCACGCTGAAGGTATCCGTTTCCAGCAATTTCTTTTCGAGGCTTCCCATACCGAATCCGATACAGCGGACCGCCCCGCTGGCATCGGCGATGGACATTTGCAGATGATCGTTTCGGCTGCCAACCCGCCGCGGCGGCGCGATCAGCTTCACCCCGCGCGTCGCAAACACCGGCTTGGGATTGCCCTGGCCAAACGGCTCCAGATATGCCAACTCACGCATGACATTCTGATTAAAATCGGAAATCTTCGCCTCAGCGTCAATATCCAGAAACGCTTCCAGCTTATGCTCCAAGTTTTCGTGGGCATAGGCCTCGAACGCCTCGGTAAAGGCTTCGATGTTATCCGGTTCGATTTTCAACCCCGCCGCCATGGTGTGACCACCGAAGCTTATCAGATGCTCCGAACACGCCTCTAATGCCGCGTGCAGGTCAAAGCCCTCAATCGACCGGCCCGAGCCCTGGCCGACACCGCCGGCGGTATTGATCATAATCGTCGGGCGATAGTAGGAATCGATAACTTTTGAAGCAACAATGCCGATCACACCGGAATGCCAGCCGTCATCGGACAGAACAATCGTTTTGCGATCCGGGTGATTCATCCCCGCCTGCACGATCCGCTGTTTGGCGGCCTTGAAGATATCGGCCTGGCACTTTTGGCGCTGCCGGTTCTGGTCCTTGAGATATTGAGCAATTTGAATCGCCCGCACCTCGCTGTCAGTGGTCAGCAGTTCGACCGCCAAGCGGGCGTGACCCATGCGGCCGGCAGCGTTGATCATCGGGGCCAGCCGAAACGCCACCGCATAGCTGTCCACCTCGGACGTACCGAGGTCGGCCGTCTGAACCAGCGTGCGAATACCCACCAGTTCCGATTTATCCAGCGTCTTCAGGCTGAAACCCACCAAAACGCGATTTTCGCCCCGCATATCCACGACATCGGCAATCGTCCCCATGCCTGCCAGCGTGGTCGCATCCAGCAGATACTGCCGCAATTGTTCGGGCAGTTTGCCGTCATTTTTATAGGCGTTGGCCACACCCCAGGCCAGCTTAAATGCCACCAGTGCCCCCGCCGAGTGCGGGTTGGGATAGTCCGGGTTCATCAGCGGATGCACAATCGCCGCGGCCTCGGGCAGCGTCGGCCCCGGCTGGTGGTGGTCGGTGATGATCACGTCCATCCCCAGCTCATTGGCCAGCTTGACCTCGTCAACGGCTGTAATGCCGCAGTCCACGGTAATCATCAGATTCGTGTTATTCTCGGCAATCCGCTGGACCGCTTGGGCGTTCAGGCCGTAGCCTTCGTCAATACGGTGCGGAATATAATAATCGACGCGTGCGCCGAGCATTTCCAGCAGGTGCCACAGGATCGCCGTGCTGGTAATGCCGTCCACGTCATAATCACCATAGATGGAGATGGTTTCGCCCTGCTCAACCGCCTGCTTGATACGGCCGACCGCGTCATTAACACCGGGCATACGTTCCGGCTCGATCAGGTCGGTCAGTTTGGGCGTTAAAAACAGGCGTGCGTTCTCGGCTTCGTGGAGTTGGCGGTTGATCAGCACCTGGGCAAGAATGGGCGAGACCTTCAGCGACGCCGCCAGCGAACGCGCCTGTTCACTGGCCGGGGCCACCTGCCAAACCTTTTTCTGCATCCCTGCCGGTACTTTCATAAATCCTAAACCCTGCTCACTCGAACCGTAACATCTTGTCACAAAAACGGTTGTAATTAATCCATTAAAAAGCCTCGCCCAAAGGGCGAATCCTCAATTTTACATTTTGGACTTTGATTTTTAAACTATCGAACTCCCCTCGTTCTATGCCCGATAATTATATCGACCAACGCCCCCAAAGTCAATGAATCTTGGTTTTATACAAAATTTATAAATTCAATTCTTCTTTTACCTTATCCGCAGACAGCCATTGTTGTGACCAAATAAACAAACGAAGTTTTTGAGTTTGTTTGTCATAAAACAGCCAAATACCACTTCCATAATTATTGTCGTCTGCAAATATCCCCAGAAAGTTTTCTTCGTATCCTAACAACTCATCCTGGTTCCACCAATTTGGTCGTTTGTAAAAAAGACAATCAAATTGCTCATCAGAATAAGATAATCCGGTGTATTGCGATGGAGTATCAAAACTATTTTCAGAAGCAGTTAAATCAGCTAAATTTTTGATTTTCACTGTTGCTTTGATAAAATGATAGTTGGTATCAAAATCACAAACAGCATAATGATGTATCTCAGTTGCACTTTTTGGAAGATATTTGGCAAAGTATTCCCGCTCAGCTTTAAAGACATCATAAGTCTCATAATCATATTTTAAGCCTCCTACGAAAGGCGCAAAAAAAGATGCAAGACTCACAAGAATCACAATGACGATAATAATCTGAACCCATTTCATCTCGAATCCAAAATATTTCTTAATTGTCAATTCCACATTTCGTCAGTGGTTTCTCTGAAAAGGCCATTAATTTGCTCCACATCAACATGGCCTACGCTGGCCGCATCGCAAAACTGCTGGGCCTGCTCTAATTTTTCCTGAATGAATGTATTCAGCAGCGGAATCTGCGGGCCTGTACCGATTTCGCTGGTTTGTTTTTTCTTTTCCAATAGGTCTTGCGTTGCCGCATAGACATCTCTCGGCACATCCAGATTGTCCAGAGCTTCCGTAAAGATCATCGGCGGAATGCTGTCTTTTTCCTTGAGCCAAAAGATATTCAGCAGCGGGCGAAGCACATAGAAATATTTCTTGAGATTGACCGGGTCACGAGGCTGGACATAGCGGCGGTAGTTATTCTCGGCCATCCGCATGTAATGATAACTGCACGCTTTGCGGGAAAAGCAGTCCTCGGCCAGTTCAAGCAGCTTGTCTCTGAAGGCCCCGGCCCTGTGGTAAATAAAAGGTGATTTCAGCCATTCCATCAAGACCGGGTTGGACTTTCTGAACAGCCGCAGCGTTTTCCGCAAGTCCCAGCCGGAAATGTCCAGCACCTCGTCAATCGGCAATTCGATCACGTCCCGTCTTTCGTTAATCGAAAGATACCACTCGGGACGATTGATGTAGATAAACCGAACGTCATAGTCACTGTCCGGCGACTCAAATCCCCAACTGCGGCTGCCCGACTCAATCGCCCACAGTATCTGAACATCATGGTCAATTTCAATCTGTTTCAGTTTTTCGGTGATGACATTTTTCATAGAAGTATTTACAAAACAATGATATCTTATGTACTATAATTCTAAATCTTTTGGAAAATCACACCATTCATCATCTTGATCTTGAGAGCAATTATCAATTTCCTCTTGCGCTATGCTCCGAGCATTCCAGACTTGATTTACATTCCAGTAAAGCTGCTGAACTAAAGCATAGTGATTGCCATCCAACTCTTCAAGATTGCCGTCCCTCTCAATCTTCGATATCAAACTATCAATATTCTCACCTGCTTCCTTCAATGTTAAAATGGCATATTCAATATTCATGGACTCCTCCTATTGCCCTTTGTATTTTCATTGGCCGAAGACTTCGTCGAGGATTTTGTCGGGATCGGGAGCGGTGCCCTCTTTCCAGGTTTTCATCAGTTCGCCTTCCAACAGTGCCACGACATACGGACTCATCAGCCCCCACTTTTCTTTGTCCGTCAGTTTGCCGAGAATACACGGGGTGTCATCCGGCACGGTATCTTCTTTTTCATGATACGGCGGCACCGCCAGAAACGCGATCTTGAACGCATCGTTGCCCTGCTCGAGCATCTCCGCATAATATTCGCTGTATTTGGGCGCCATTTCGACACAAATCGAGCAGTCATGGCGGTGCATGACAACAATTGCCAGTCCTTCCGATATCTGCTCACGCACCTCGTCTTCGACGACAAACTCCAGCCACTCCCATTTTTCAATGGGTTCCGGAGCAATCTCGTTCGGATCGGATTTCGGGCCGGGGGCGGGTTTCGGCTCCACCCAATGCATCTGCACCTGCCCGGTTTCTGTGATCGCAATAGTTTGCTTTTCCGCGTCTTTGATCGAAAGATAAATATCTTCCAGGTTATCGGCATTGATCAGCAATGTCTGCTTGCCGCCGATCTGAATTTCATAAACATTCGGCGTATCCGCAGCAATTACCTCCAGAACGCCGACAAACGCCTTTTTATCTGTCGTCCGAGGCGTTTTCCGAAGTTCTTCGACAATCTTATTCAGGCTGTCGATTTCCTGTTGTTTTTTGGACAGTCCCTTTTTATACCGGTTTTGCCATAACCGCTCAGTCGCCCCCTCATCAACCATCTGCTCTGGCTCTTTGAATTCCGGTCGGAAGGTGACGACCATTGGAGCCGCCAGCACTAATACTGCCAGAATCGGCACCGCGCAAACAATCGCATGGCCCACATTCGGCCACGGCGGCGGCAGCAGTTTATGCCCCTTCGGTCGGAAAATCGCCAGCAGCAGGAAAAACGGGATATCGATAAACGCCAATGTCTTCCACGGTTCCACCTCGATTAATCCAAAACAACCACACGACTTATAGCCCAGCAAGAGCTTGGCCAACGTAATGAATATAAACATAAAATAGCACAGCGTTCCCGCCAGCCAGGCGGCCTTGCGGAACAAACCGCAAACCATCCATGCTCCCAGCGCAAACTCAACTGGAATCTGAATCAGGAAAAACTCATACGACTCAAAGAAGCCCAGTGCGTTGGCCTTCCACACCGGCATCACCTCGCCTTTTTTGGCAGCGTCATCAATGTGAGCCTGAGCTTTCGCATCCCACGACGGTACCGGCGTCTTCATTACCTCGTGAGTCTTCAAAACCGCCGCCACCATCAGCAGCAGCCCCGCCACCGTCATCATCACAACATTCATTTTACGCATAAAGTCAGTCCTTAGTCTTTCTCAGGCTTGAGACTTGCGGCCTGAGGCTTGAGTTACTGTTTTCGCAAGGCACTAATCAATCCGTTCAGCACTCTGGCGGTTTCATCGCTCTTTTGTTCCAGATCACCCCAAGCCCCTTCTTTGAGGTACCCCAATCGTTTCGCTAACGATATCTGATAGCACGCCTCCGACGCAGAACTATAGGCCATATTCAAAAACCGCAGATAATCAGCCTGCGAGTCTCTGCCGGAGCCTTCAACAATATTGGAGGCAATCGACACTGCCGCACGCCGCAGTTGGCTGGTCAGGCCAAACATTTCCTCCTTCGGAAACGCTTGCGTCGCTTGGTAAACCATCAGGGCCAGTTCATCGGCCAATTCAAAAGCTCGCAACTTTCGATAATCTCGCATAGCATCATTATAATCAAAAATTGTCGTCAAAACAACCCTGTATAAAACCTCAAAATCGCACATTTCGCTGATTCTCAAGCCTCAAGTCTCAGGGCTCAAGCCTAAAACTGGACTTTACCGACAAAATCCTCTAAAATACCCCACATTATTATCGACATTTACTGTTATGGAGTAAACTATGAACCTTGCCCAAAAAGAATACATCGTCATCGTTCAGTGCCATATCGTTAAAGAACGCTGCCCGGGCTATCTGTGCGAAAAAGCCTTTCACGAACGCACCGGCGGCTTTGCGAACTATCCCGCCGACAAACAGTATCGCGTCATCAGTCTGACCTGCGGCGGATGTTGCGGTCGGGCTTTGCACCGCAAGCTGACACTGTTGAAACGCACGATCAAAAAGAAAGAGAATATCGGACTTGACAAAATCGTCGTGCAATTGTCCTCTTGCATCACCAAAGACAATTACCACTCAACACCGTGCCCGCATAAAGACTATCTGATCAGCCTCATCAAAAAAATCGGCCTCGACTACCGAGAAGATACCGTCATCAGCAAAACAAGCCAAAAACGCCGCGATGAAGGCCTTTATCAAAATGATTAAGTGTGATTTTAACCATGAAGAGCATGAATATCTCGATACCTTAAGGAGAAAACAATGCTTTGTAAATGTTTACATAGAAAATCTCAACTAATTATCATTGTTTCTCTAATGTTGGGAGGATGCGCAAACATACACACTTTACCAGAGGAGTCT
>JANQGW010000103.1 GCA_028282905.1 Sedimentisphaerales bacterium
TACTGAAAACCTCATCCAAATAAACAAAAAAGCCGAAGCATTCGATAATGCTCCGGCTCAGAGACATCGCTCACCTATTACAACTTTTACGACCCATATTCCTCAAGCCAATGCTCTGACAAAATCGCATAATCTTCGAAGTCAATCACTCCGTCACCATTGGCATCATAATCATCGCCCAGGTTGCTATCAAATATCAGCCAATGCTCACATAGTCCCTGCAAATCGGCTAAGTCAACACCATCTCCGCAGACAAAATCACCCCGTCGTGTATACTCCCACCGGAAGTGTGGATAATCAGCTCCGTCAGTACACATTCGCCAAGTGTCAGCATTGCCATTGGCAGATTCTCCAAAGAAATCCCATCCCGCATCGCTAAAGGTTGACAAAGTCATCATCTCAGCAGTGGTTTTGCCTGTTATATTAATAGAGGAACCTTCCCCAACGCCATTGCTTTGACCGCTGGTTTGCATATCCCAAAAACACGCTAATCCCTCCTGGTCAACATTGTATCCTACTAATCCACCAACCGGCGCATCGATAGAATTCACAGAACCATTCGAATAACACTGTGTCAATTCGTTCGTATTATATCCTATCAACCCTCCAACACAGTGCACTCCGCTAACCGAAGCATTAGCATAGCAATTTTTCACCCCATACGGTCTATAATCCACATATTGACTTAGAGAATCGTCTGTACAGCCAACTAAACCTCCGGCATAACTGCCGGTTGCTTTGACCGAGCCTGAGTAGGAACAAGAATCGATATACCCAGTACTGCTGGTCCCTGCTAAGCCACCGACATAGTCATTTCCGATGATATCTGCATTCATCAGCTTTAAGTTTATTATTATTCCTGGTCTACAATGAATATAACCACCATCTCGCCACTTTCTAACTGCTATCGTACTGACTAATCCAACATAATCACTTCCCGGTTGATGGATTGTCACATTGGATAGGATGTATTTATTTCCATCAAATCTCCCGGTAAAGGGACCAAGGTCACCAATCGGGCAAAGAGATACTCCGCTTAAATCAAGATCATTCATAAGTATAATATTTTTGTCTAAGATGCCTTCGTACCAACTCAATAATGCAAACTCCTCTGCAGTGTAAATGCGGTATGGATCATTATATGTCCCTGAACCTGCGAACGGTACTTGCGCAACAGGAATTTTTTCACCGGCGGTTCCTTCCCATTTGAGCCTCGGCATATCAACACCATCGTTTACAATCCATCCCTTATCGGCCCATCCTGCATTTTGAAAAACGATCATTGATTTCATTAATTGTGAGTTGAGTGCTTTTCCTCCGGCACTATACGTTAAGCCGCTGCTTTCAATATCCCAGACGCATGAAGATATCCCACTCGGTCCGGCAATATTTTCTCCAACCAATCCACCCAGTGAGCCGCTTGTGCCGTTTGCTGTCACCGCCGTGGCACTATATGAGTAGTTGGCGGAGCCTGAAATAAGACAGCCGATTAACCCTCCGGAAAAAATGCAATTGCTCTGAGTTGTAACCGCACCGGTCGTATATACTGAGGTTATATCGCCAGTATAGTTAACTGCCGTGATGCCCCCAGTAATAATGTCATTTCCATCAGCGATGATATCGGCCTCACTGAAAGAGTACTCGATATCGCCGGCGTTACAGGCCGTTATTGCACCGACAAAACCATATCCCTGCAGATTGAACTGTGTTATCGTTCCGGCCATCTTCGAATGTGTGATCATCCCGCAACCATTTGCCGCGGTAAGCCCCCCTACGGCCTCACTAGCCATTATTGAACAGTTACAAAAACAGGAATCTATGGTGCTCCGTATACTGTATCCAACCAATCCGGCCACATGGTCATTTCCATTAACGGTACCTGTCGTGCAACAGTCAGCAATGATGCTATAGCTGCTGACACCGGCGACAACTCCCACATGTGAGCTCCCGGAAATGTCCGCATTTTCGATTTTCAAATTTTTTATTTGAGCTCCTGTCACTTTCCCAAACATGCCAACATGACATTCATTGCCCGCTTCAATATAGAGATTGTTAATTTTATGCCCGTTGCCGTTGAAGTTCCCGGTAAAAGGAACTCCCTGAAACCCAGAATTACCGGAGTCTCGATCAGGAGCAATCGGTGATTCATTAAAAATGATGCCACTCAGATCGATGTCATCAATCAAGATAAAATTTTTGGACCAGTCGGCGGGAGTCGTCGTCATTTCATTAAAATCAGCCACGTTTGCAATTTGATATGGATCATTAAGCGAACCATCACCACCAGAATAAAACGATGATCCGGAAAATTGCTGCCAGAGAAATGTGGGATAACTGTCATCAAACAGTTCCCATGTTGCTTCATCGCCATCATCATTGTCAAAATCCCAATCAGCAGAAGTAAATAATATGGGATCCTGCATCATTTCTGTTGTATGTCCGGTCACGCCCTCTGAGGAGCCCGCACCCACTCCTGCGGTTAGATCTGATGTTTCCATATCCCAGAAACATGAAACCAACTGTGCAGTTGAATTGTTTCCAATAAATCCCCCCATTTCTGATGCAGTCCCACATACCGTTCCGGCAGCATAGCAATTTTCAATGACTCCCCCCATTGTGCGACCAGCAAATCCTCCGGCATTAGCTGAAGTTACATCCACTGAAACTATGGAGTAGGAATCTTCAATTTTATAATAATCAACTTTATATAAATCAACAAAACCGACTGAACCGACTAAACCGCCACCACTATCATTCGCCTGAACAGACCCCACCGCACAGGACTCTACAATATATCCCTTCGAAAGATAGCCGACTAATCCCCCTATTGACTGGTTCCCATTGATTGCCCCAGTTGAACTGCTTTTAACAATATTAATTCCGGTAATAAATCCCGCTATGCCTCCTACATAATTTTCACCCTGGAGTGAACATGCCGTATGACAATCGCGAATCGCACCGCCATCATGGTTATAGCCGATAATGCCGCCAATATTATTTTCACCGGAAAATTCGCCCGAGGCGTAACAATTGCTTATCGAAGAATTACGATAATCTCGGTTGCAGCCAAGGATCCCTCCTACAAAAGATTTCTCATAAGTACCCATTGCGGTAATATTTCCATTAAAATGACAGAATCTAATTGTGCCGCTTTGACTTTGACCGATTAATCCGCCAAAAGATGCTTCACTGCCAGTCGAAGATGGTTGATCAGTGACGATTCCTGCAGCAGAGCATCGTATAATTTGACCTTTTACATTATAACCGATCAATCCCCCATAGTAACATTTTCCAGATGTACTATCGTTGATCGCTGACACTGTACAGCTTGTAGAGCAGTTTTCAATTGAGAGCCATTTCTCAGGCCTTTCACAAGAGTTTATCGCTCTACTATACCCAATAAGCCCCCCCCACAATTCTTCGGCCAGACACGTATCCGCTCACATGACAATTCCGGACTTCCGTCCCCATGCTTCTGGCTATTAGGCCGCCTGTCAGATCCCCCACAGATGAAATGGAAATATCCTTTAAATTAAGGTTTTTTATCACTGCTTCCTCACAATAACCCAAGAACCCCACCAACTGACGTGAATTCTCATTGTTAGTATAAGACAAATTACTGATTGTATAACCATTGCCATCAAACACGCCGCTAAAACGGCTTATTATATGGTATTCAGTTCCTGTATAATCGGACGTATCAATATCAGCAATCAGCTTGAAACATTTATCCAGGGCGGCCGGATCAATCCCAATGGTATTGAGTTGCTCCGGCGTCCATATTTGATAAGGGTCGTCTTCAGTTCCTCTGCCGCCGCCGTAATCAGAATTTTCCTGCCGCAGAATAACCGTGATCTCTTGCGCATTATGTGAAGCCTCAGAATCTATTATGGTAAAGGTATATGAATATGAATCAGTTAAACCGCTGGTGTCAACAGATAGACTCATGTTGTCACTTTCATTGTGTCCGATACTGCCGCTGGTGGTTGTTACATTCAGCCAATCCGGTTTGTCAATGAACTCAGCCAGCCAGTTTAAAGTGCCGCCTGCAGAATTTGTAAGAGTCAAAACTTGGTTAGTAGGAAAAGCGGGGCCTTCGCCATAGGTAAATTCAAATGTATCGGATGAAACCGTCAACTGTGGTCCAATCACTTCCAGATTAACAGATACGGTCTGCGGACTGTTATATGCATCCGGATCGCACACGTCAAATTCATAATGGTAACAGCCGTTAGCCAACCCGGCAATGCCCACAGACAATAAGGCATAATCACTCTGATATCGAGTTAGGTCACCACTGAACTGTGTCATCGACAGCCAATCCGGCAAGACTAATGTGATCTCATTCACATCGGTAATCGTCCAATGCAATGCTTGATTCCCCATATTTCTAATCATCATCACTTGTTCGGCAGGATTTCCCCCAGCCTCTAAAGCAGAAAAACGCAATGAATCAGGTAAAACAGCTATAGCCGGTTCAGCAATGAAGGTACAATATTCATACGCCCCGATATCCGCAACTGGATTTCCATCAAGATTACCGTCAAATGGCCTTAGAGTTCCTTTGATATCCGTACTCGACAATCCGCCCGGTGGGGTATTCGTCCCGGCATCAATACATCCGGAATGGGGTAAAAGACGTAAGTCCCACTGCAACGGATCAGAAGAAGATATATCTCTAAACATCGGATAACCAGAGATATTTCCAGTCCCTCCACTCGTCCAGCCTTCAATGCAGCTATATGTTGGTATTGAACTGTCTTCAATCTGGTTTCTTGAACTATCGGCAATATTGCCCCAGAGCACGCAGTTGGTAATGTAACCGTCACACTCATCCAATCCACCGCCAGACCCCCACCAGCCCGTTGCCCTGTTGCCGACAATAACGCAGTTATTGATCATGCCATTACAATTAGCCAGTCCACCACCAAAACTCCGGGTACCTGTTGCCGTATTACCGGCAACAATGCAGTTACTGATTATACCGCCACAGATATACAATCCGCCACCAGCCCCCCGGTTATAAGTACCTGCTGTCTGGGCCGTATTGCCGGAAATAATACAGTGACTGATAATACCATCACATTTATACATCCCACCACCAAAGGCAGAATAGTCCCCGTCAGCAATTACGGAATTGTTCGTGATCGTACAGTAGCTAACTGTCGCTTTAGTACCATTACCACAAATACCTCCACCCCTATATAAGTCAACTCCATTCGTAATCGTAAATCCCCTCAGTTCGCAGTCGGCGGTTTCAGTTCCGGAAAAGGTTACAACGGAGCCACTGGCATTGCCGTCAATAACCGTTACCGCCACAATGTTTGGATCGACAGGATGTATTGAGGTTAGCACTATATCCTTGCCATCAAAAGCGATATTTTCGTAATAAGTCCCTGGTAACACTATAACAGTATCTACACTATTGGAATCCGCTGCATCGATCCCTTTTTGGATCTGATCAAAGGGATGATCGAAAGAGCCGTCCATCAGTGGATCGGACACATTCGGATCATTGGGCCCGTAATCATCGACATAATACGTCGCGGCCGCAGTGACCGTTGAAACAAAGACCAAGGCCAGCAATAAAACCGGCCCAATCCTGTTGAAATGATTGAATACTGTCTTAATAATCTCATCAATACTCCCGTTCGTTCTCATTTTTCTCCGCCTTTCTTAAAAATGAGCTATAAAAATATAAGTTCAAAAAATACCCCCCGTTCCCCTTTTGCCGCCGGCACATAAAAGAACTTTACCAGCCCTTTGCCCATTATTTCCCGTATTTATGCTGTTAAAAACGGGACTCCATCAGTTACTGTCCAAAAACGGAGAATTTCGTTACACTTTTCCGAAAAATTTAAGAGTTTTTTTGAAAAAAACTTTTTTTCTGTAACAAAACGCTTACATTATGGACCATATCATTAGAAGCCAACCACGAAATCATTTAAACGAAGGTGCCATGGACCATAATTCAGAAACTCTGTCGCTGGTGCGCCAGGCCGGCGTCGGCAATAAGGAATGTATGGAAAAACTGCTGGAGCTGACACGTCCCCGGCTGTTTGCGTATCTCATGCGCCTGACAATGGATTATCATCTCGCCGAGGATCTCTTGCAGGACGTCCAGACCCAAATCCTGACATCCCTGTGGCGGCTCAACAAAACGAACGCCTTTTGGCCGTGGATTTATAAATACGCCTGGGGCAAGGCACAGCACCACTACCGCGATACGCGAAAGCATGAAACCATCTTTCTGTCCGATGTCGAAAAGGATTTCATTGATGACCAGTTTAACACCCTGCAACTGCCGGAAGAATCCGTCTGCGATGACACTTATACCGAAGAACTGCTTGAAAGCATCTATGGAGCGATGAAGAGAATCAGCTTGAAGCAGCGAAACGTTTTAACGATGCGATGTTACGAGGACATGTCATTTTATGAAATCAGCGAGTTTCTCGACTGCTCCGAAACCAATGCGCGAGTACTGTTTTACAGAGCCAAACGCAAACTAAAAAAACAGCTCCGCCGCAAAGGCTATCGGGCCAACAAAACGCTTTTGCCGGCAATCGGCCTGTTCGGCATAATCACCTCAAAGGGATTCTCGGCGACTACCACCACGGCAACTATTTCAAGTTCGTCGGTTGAAGTGGGCTTCGGCGCTTCTTTTATCGGTTTTATCACCACAAAAACAGGCCTTTTTCTTTCCGGAGTTTTCAGTACCATCGTCGCGTGGTTTACATTGACGCATTTATTCATAATCGCGGCAATAACTGTCCTGCTAATACCCGTAATCCTGATCTTTTTCGTGTCTTTTGCATTTAAGAATTAGAACCAACTTAAGTTATAATTATCTTCAAATAGGACCATTAATAATTGTCTGCATTTCCTTAACTCCTTATCAAAATTGAAATTGCGGGGAAATATATTATCGCATCCGGCAATAAAAATTCCATTTCAGCGTTCTGCATTATAGGTTACGTACGACTGATTATTGTAAGATTTTTTCGGGGTTAACTGATTGCTGAAAGGAAAAGACAATGAAACCATGTTTTAAAACCATCGTTTTTGGTGTAATGACTGTGATTATGATGTCCGGCGTCTGTTTTTGCGCTGACGCGGGAACGAAAAAACAAGCCCCCCCTGCCAAACCTGTTGACCTGCCCGGGTGGGAGTTGGTCTGGGAGGAGGAGTTTTCCGGCACTGAGCTTGATGCGAGCCGCTGGACACGCTGCAAACGCGGCAAACCCAACTGGAAAGACACGATGAGCACCGACCCGAAATTGCTGACAATGAAAGACGGCATCCTGCATCTGCACGGGATCCAGAATCCTGATACGAAGAAAGACCCGGCGCCGTACCTGACGGCCGGGGTAACCAGCAAGGGGAAGTATTCCTTTCAATACGGTAAGGTGCAGATCCGGGCGCGTTTTAAAAGTGCCCAGGGCGCGTGGCCGGCGTTGTGGCTGATGCCGGAGCGAAAACCGAAGCCCGGCTACGGTGAAATCGACATCATGGAGCATCTGAACTTTGAGCATAAAGTGTATCAGACGGTTCATTCCGATTATACGTTGAAAATCGACAAAACCAATACGCCGCCCAAAAGCTGCCATACGCCGATCAAGCGTGACGACTGGAACACCTACGGTATTATATGGAGCAATAAAAAAATCATCTTCACCGTTAACGGCAAACCCACGCATACCTATCCGCGCGTTCCGAAACTGGGAGAAAAGCAGTGGCCGTTTGACACGCCGTACTATTTTATCCTGTCGATGCAGATCGGCGGTGGCTGGGTCAACGGCTCAGGCCCGACCAACCCTGACCACTATCCCGCGGGCATGGAGATTGACTGGGTGAGGGTATATAAACACAAGAATACAGGAACACAAGAACAGAAGGACTCAGGAATGTAGGAATACGGGTATGTAAGTATATAAGTATACAGGTATACAAGTATGTAGGAATATAAGGGCACAAGAACGCAGGAACACAGGGAACCAAGGCCCCTCTCTTGGCTTCTCTGGATGCCGGGGCAAGTCCGGCATGACAACTAAGAAAAAATTTGTGTCAATCTGCGAAATCTGCGGTTACAAAGACACAAAAGGCCGGCACTTTCCTTGTACCGGCCTTCCTATGAGAAAAAAGTTATAGGCTCGGGGTTTTATCCTAACCCCGTCATCGTCGATGCTGTTTGGTTCAGGGTGAGCGGATCAGAGTTGCGTTCTTTGATGTTCATTTCATTATACCGTTTTTCGGTGCTAAAGTCTATGGGGAAAAGTATTGATTTTGGCGGAAATCGGCAATTAAAAGCCTTTTCGGCTAACTTCTTTGACAGGCAAAATTTACGCGTTTGAGCGGTTGCAATTGGGCTGTTTTTGCTTACAATAAAGCAACTCCGGCAACGAGGCCGGGATGATTTTAACCTTTTTTCAAGACGGGGTTGATTATGAACAGACGGGATTTTCTCAAGCATTCATTCGCTGCGGCGGCGGGCGGTTCACTGCTTTCCGGTTGCGCCGGCGCTCAATCGAAAGCGAGCAAGCGGCCCAATATCGTGCTGTTTCTGGTCGATGATATGGGCTGGCAGGACTGTTCGGAGCCGTTTCATACCGAGCTGACGCGAAACAACGGCCTGTATGAGACGCCGAATCTTGAGGCACTCGTCGATGAAGGCATGAAGTTTACAGATGCGTACGCACATTGCGTCTGTTCGCCGTCGCGGGTGAGTCTGATGACGGGGATGAACCCGGCACGGCACCGCGTGACCTGCTGGACACTGTACAAGGACCGATGGAACGCCTCGAAGCATCCGACGCTGGAGATTCCGAAGTGGAACTGTAACGGGCTGTCGCCGGAAGCGGGTGTGGACTATACTGTGCATACGAAGGTGCTGCCGCAGTATCTGCAGGAGGCGGGCTATCATACGATCCATATCGGCAAGGCGCATTTCGGGGCGATTGGGACGCCGGGCGAAGACCCGCTGAACTGCGGCTTTGACGCGAATGTCGCCGGGCATGCGGCGGGCGGACCGGGCAGCTATAACGGGACGCACGATTACAGCGCGGTCTGGCGGAAAGGGTCGGCGGTCTGGGATGTGCCGGGGTTGGAGCAGTACCACGGCAGGGATGTCTTTTTGACCGAGGCGCTGACGCTGGAGGCCTGTAAAGAACTGGACAAGGCACAGCAGACCGGCAAGCCGTTTTATTTATATATGTCACATTATACCATCCACGCGCCGATCGAAAAGGACAACCGGTATTACAAGAAGTATCGCGACAAGGGGCTGAACGATAAGCTTGCGCAGTTCGCGGCGATGATCGAGGGCATGGACAAATCGCTCGGCGATATCCGGGCCAAGGTTAAGGCGATGGGACAGGAGGAGAACACGATCTATCTCTTTATCTCCGATAACGGCGGCTGGTACGGCACCAACGCCCCGCTGCGGAAGATCAAAGCGTATCCGTATGAGGGCGGGACACGCGTGCCGCTGGCGGTGAAGTGGCCGGGCGTGACACAGGCTGGGGCCGTCGCGACTGAGCCGGTGATTATTGATGACCTTTTCCCGACGATTCTGGAGATGGCGTCAGTGAAATATGACGGGCGTAATCAAAGCGGTGATGACAGTGTCAGTTGGGTGCCGCTGCTGAAGCAGACGGCGGGCTATCCGAAAGAGCGGGCGCTGTTCTGGCATTTCCCGTCCAATCAGCGGGGTGATGTCGGCCCTAACAGCACCGTTCGTAAGGGTGTGTGGAAGCTGATCTATTTCTACCAGGACCAGCACTATGAATTGTATAACCTGGAAACAGACATTGGTGAAAGTACGAATCTGGCCAAACAGAAGCCCGATGTGCTCAAACGCATGGCCAAATTGCTGCGGGATTATCTGGTCGAAACCAATGCGCAAATCCCGGCATTCAAGTCCACCGGAAAGCAGGTTTCGCTGCCGGGAGAGAACTTGTAACGCCGCACCACTACTCTAATAGGTGATTATCGCTCCAGTGCGATCAGGTCGTCGTAGGTTTGGCGTTTTCGGATGACTTCGAAGCTGTCGCCATCGACGAGGACTTCGGGGCACATCGGCCGGGCGTTGTAGTTGCTGGCCATTGTGTAACCGTAAGCACCTGCGGAAAAAACCGCGACAAGATCGCCACGCTCAACCGGAGGCATCGCACGGTTCTTGGCAAAGTAGTCAGTACCTTCGCAGATCGGACCGACGACATTCACGACTTCCAGACCGTCCATCGTTATGTCGGCCGCACGATGTGTCGGGACAAATTTCTC
>JANQGW010000120.1 GCA_028282905.1 Sedimentisphaerales bacterium
CTATGAAGACGATACCAGGCAAAAAATCGTCACGGATCGAAGCTGGAAGGGCAGTGAAAGCCCCTTTACTCTGGCGTATGTGTATGGTTCGGAAGAATATGACGCGTGTCTGGAACAGCCGGGCTGGAACCGGCCGGGCTTTGACGATTCGGACTGGATTTACGTGGGTCGGGGAAATGTATTGGCGCCACTGGAATCTCAAAAATCCCCTCCGGTGATAACACACGTCGTTCTTGAGACTCAAAAAATTACAAACCCCTCTCCCAATGTCTATGTTTTTGATATCGGCCAAAACATCAACGGTCAGCATGAAATCTATGTCAAAGGCCCGCGCGGAGCAGTGATCGAGATTGTCGCCGGCGAAGTTCTCCAGAAAAACGGCCGTGTTTTGCCGGTCTCCGGTCATGGCAAGCAACTCTATACTTATTCAAAGTACACATTAAAAGGCCAGGGCATGGAAGTCTGGCGACTGACCCTGTCAACGGCCGGTTTTCAGTATATTGAGATCAGAAATGTGACCCGCGACCCGAACTGTAAAAAACTTCCGTATATTGATGATGTCAAGGGCTACCACACCTACACCGCGGCCAGAGAAGTCGGAACGTTAAAAACCTCGGACTCAAAGTACAATCAGGTACTTGACTTGACGGTCAATACCTATAAAAACAACTTAGTCAGTATTCACACTGACTGTCCGACGCGTGAAAAACTGGGGTGGCAGGAAAATACACATGGCATTGCCATGGGGGCGATGTACAGCTTTGACTTGCAGACACTTTGGACGAAAATCAGCAAAGATATCAGGGAGGCTCAGTTTGCCAATGGAATGGTGCCGACGATTGTACCTAAGACGGAACTGGGAATCGGAAATTACGGCGATGCTCCGTCATGGGGCAGTGCGACGATTCTCAATCCCTGGGATATCTACTGGGTCTATGGCGATATAAAAGTGCTTGCCGATAATTACGATACGATGAAACGATATGCGGCATACCTGAAAAGCCGAGAATCAAACGACCAGACCCTCAGATTTGGTCTCGGCGACTGGAATGCGCCCGGCGGAACACATATGCCCAATATTGCCAGCGCGATCTATTATTACAATATTATGGCGATGCGAAACACGGCCGACGTTTTAAGCAAGGCCCAAGATGTTGAGTGTTACAATAGAGAGCTTCGACGAATAAAAGCAGCGTATAATGCCGCATTTTTCGATAATAAAGCCGGATGTTATAAACTCTCCGTACAAAGTACCAACGCCATGCCGTTATGGCTGGGATTGGTGCCGGAAGGCAGCGAACAGAAGGTGTTAAAGTCGCTGCTGGATGACATTACGGCAAAAGGCGGTCACTTGTCCACCGGCGATATTGCCTGCCGCTTCCTGTTTAACTCATTAAGCAAATACCATCGTGATGATGTTGTCGCCAAAATGATCATGAATCCTACCCATCCCAGCTATTACGCATTTGTCAAAGATGGATATAACACGATGCTGGAAAACTTTTCACGCTTTTCCACCTCATACAGTCATGATATGTTCGGGCACAATGTCGAATGGATGTATCGAACGATTGGTGGAATCTCCAACATCAGTCCCGGCTATAAAGACATCATGATTAAGCCGATCTTAATCGACGGTTTGACAGGTGCGAAAACGTCGTATAAATCTGTCAGAGGGCAGATAAAATGCGATTGGTCCATTGACCGGAAAAAGAAAGATTTCAGATTGGATATTGTCGTTCCCGTAAATACCAGAGCCAATGTTTATATTCCTGTGAAAAATAAATCCTCTGTCCGAATAACTGAATCAGACAGGACTTTATGGCAGGGTAATGGAGCAGTAGAAGCTGAGGCCGTTACCTTCGTTAATGAAGAAAAGGGCTATCTTGTCTGGAATGTCGGTTCAGGTTGCTATCAGTTCACATGTTCGAACAATAAGTAAGGTATTTCTGGAAAAATGATCCGAAAAACGAGTCAATAAAGGACTCTTGTGTTGTGATTTATGACCAATAAGGTTCTTCCATAGCAATTGTTAAGTATTAATATGATTGGGGATTCCATGAGAAAACGCTTCTTTTCGGCGATTGCTGCAGCATTGGTATTGCTTTTTTGTGTTTTCCTGTCTTCTGCAGCGGCTGACAGTGTGGTGGTATTTAATGAGATTATGTACCATCCGGCTGATGGTGTGGATGCAATGCTGGAGTGGGTGGAGTTGTACAACCAGATGGCGATTGATATCGATATTTCCGGCTGGTCGGTCAAGGGAGCGATTGATTACACGTTTGAAGAGGGCGCTTGTCTGGCCGGCGGCGGGTATCTGGTACTGGTTAAATCGCCGGTGGCGTTTGAAAGCGTTTACGGAATTGCCGGAGCGTTTGGTCCTTTTGATGGACAGTTGTCCAATGCCGGTGAACGGATTAAGTTGATCAATAACTCCGGCAGACTGATGGATTCTGTCGAGTATAATGACCGGGGACCATGGCCGGTAGCCCCGGATGGTAGCGGTGTTTCACTCGCAAAAAAGGCATCCGATAATTCCAGTAGTCCGGCCGAAAACTGGACCAGCAGTGTCACCGTCGGAGGCACACCCGGTGCGGAGAATTTCCCCGTGATTGACTTGAGTCCCAGACAGGTGAATTTGACGGATTCCAGTTCAACCTGGCGATATGACGCAAGCGGGACTGATTTTGGTATATCGTGGAGTCAGAGCGGATTTAATGATGCCGGCTGGTCTCAAGGGCAGGCGGCGTTTTACTGCGGCGATAAGCCCACCAGCCCAACACCCGTGCCGGTGACAACATTATACAGTACGGGGCTGGATGATGACGGAAATCCGTTGACAGCGGGGCAGGCCGATCCGCACTATACGTTTTCTTCCGGTGATCCTATCTACGCGATTGTCAATCATCCTGCCTGGCTGGCCAATGACTCACAGTCTCAGTGGATCAGTTTCGGTGGAATAGGCACCGAGAATCAACCGGTTGGGGAATTTCCGGTCAAAACAACTTTTGATCTGACCGGTTGGGATCATCAGACTGTCTCGCTGAATCTGCAGATGTCAGCAGACAATGGGGTGACGGATGTTCTGCTCAACGGCACCAGCCTTGGGTTGTCATGGAATACCTATAATGCCTGGAGTTCCGTATTTGTGATTGATTCCGGATTTGTCACCGGGGTCAACGAGTTGAAATTTCTGTTTTTTAATGAGGGGCCCAATCTGAACCCAGCCGGTCTGAGAGTCAATGCCGAGGCAACAGCCATTCGCTCGTTGGGAACGACTGAAATACCGGTTTATCAGAATACAATTTATTTCAGGAAAACCTTCAGCTATGATAAACTTTCCAATACTTCTTTGGATTTAAGACTGAATTCGATTTTTGACGATGGGGCGGTCTTTTATCTGAACGGCAATGAAATTGCCCGTCGGAATATGCCTGTCGGGACAATTGACTTTAATGACAAGGCCTCTTCCAATGTAACCGATCCGATCTGGGGCGGCACTATTAGTGTTCCCGCTGCCGATTTAGTGGATGGATTAAATACATTGTCAGTTGAGGTGCATCAGGCCGCTGGTGGAGCCGGTGACATGTTTTTTGATGCGACACTCAGCGTCATCGAAACTCCGCAGCCGCCGGGACAGGCTGCCAAGGTAGCATTTAGTGAGATTGCCGCAGCGAATAGCGGATCTTTCTGGTTGGAACTGGTTAATAATGGAGAGGCCAGTATCAATCTTTCCGGTATGACGATTGTCGCAGACGGAGAGACTGCAGGCCAATATACCTTTAGCAGTCAAATGCTTGCGGCGGGGCAGTATGTAGCGGTAACAGCCACTCAGCTTGGATTTATACCAACTGACGAAGATCGGATTTTTCTTTATAACGCTAATGCTGATGAAGTTCTCGATGCGGCAGTCGTGAAAGATACACTACAGGGGCGAGTCGAGCCAATGGGACTATGGTATTCGCCTTTATCCGAAACACCTGGCAGCGTGAATGTGTTTAACTTCAATACCGACATTGTTATCAATGAAATCATGTATCACAAGGGCGACATTCCCGCCGTTGAGGGCGAATATGCGACGACGCTGCTGGTTGCGGCCGGAGATATGGCAAAAACACTTGTGCCGCAGGACGATTCCGCAGGGATGAACTGGACCGGTGGTAATGAACCGTTTGACGATTCAGCCTGGAATGATGGAACTGGCGATACGACCGGTATCGGCTATGACGAAAACCCCGATTATGGAGCCGACATAGGAACCGATATTTATTCAGACATCTATAATGAGAATCAGTCTTTTTATGTTCGGATTCCATTTACGATGGATGCGGTTCCTGTTGCCGACTCGATGACATTGGCAATGAAGTACGATGACGGCTTTGTGGCCTATCTCAATGGAACTGAAATAGCACGGCGTAATGCGCCTACGCTTCTGGAATGGAATAGTCCGGCGGCCGGATCGCATGAAGCAATCGGCTATGAGAAGATTGATATTTCCAATCATATAAATTTGTTGAAGACCGGCGGCAATATCCTGGCAATTCACGGCCTAAACTACGGCGTTAGGAGTTCTGATCTACTGATTCTGCCGGAGTTGTCGATTAATGAGCGGACCACCGCTCCGGTACCCGGTGGCGAATCATCGGAAGAATGGCTTGAACTGTACAACAAAGGCACTGTCGCGGTTGACCTGACCGGCTGGGAGCTGGACGGTGCGGTCGATTTCGATTTCCCCGCAGCTGCCTCACTCAATCCCGGCGAGTATTGGGTGGTTGCCAAAGACGCGGCCTTGATGAGTCAGTTGTATCCGATGATCACGATAATCGGTGAATACAGTGGTAATCTCAGTAATGACGGAGAATTGGTCGAGCTAATCGATGCTGCCGGCAACCCCGCTGATAGTGTTCGTTATTATGACGACAAGCCCTGGCCGTATGAAGCGGATGGTTTCAATGCCAGCCTGGAACTGCGAGACCCGCGCAGTGATAATTCCAATGCTCAATCCTGGGCGGCCTCCAATGAATCTGTGAACAGTCAGTGGACAACTTACAGTTATCGCGGCATTGCACAGGCCAGTGCCGCCTCTGCGGCCGATTCTCTGTGGCGGGAGTTTGTGATTGGTCTGCTTGATGCCGGTGAGATTCTGATTGATGACATGAGCGTGATTGAAGATCCAGATGGTTCGCAGATCGAGCTATTGCAGAACGGTACTTTTGAGGCACTGCCCGGTGACAGTAAATGGCGTATTGTCGGCAATCATCGCCACAGCAGCGTGATTGAAGATCCGGATAATTCTGCTAACCATGTTCTGCGGCTGGTAGCGACCGGCCCGACCGAGTATCTGCACAATCATCTCGAAACCACCTTCGCCGATGGACGTAGCGTTGTCAACGGCCGTGAATACGAGATTACCTTCCGGGCCAAGTGGGTTTCCGGTTCAAATCAACTGCATACGAGACTGTATTTCAATCGGCTGGCCAAAACGAATCTGATTGAAAATCCTGTTTTAAACGGCACACCCGGCTCACAAAACAGTTGTTATGAAGCCAATATTGGTCCGTTAATGTCTCAGTTGAACCATTTTCCGGCCGTGCCGGACAGTTTTGAGCCGGTGACGATTTCTGTTAATGCTGCTGATCCTGATGGAATCAATCAAATGATACTGTTCTGGCGTCCGGATGGAGAAAGCTGGAATCAAACGGCGATGATCTTAACCGACGGTAATACATACGAGACAATGCTGGACGCACAGCCGGCTGCGACAAATGTGCAGTTTTACATACAGGCGATCGATACTCTTGGCGATCTTTCGACATATCCCGCCGCCGGTGCCGATTCCCGTGCCATGTACCGTGTTAATGACACAAGAGCGGCATCCAACGGTTTACATAACATCCGCATTATCATGACCGACGCCGATGATACCTGGATGCATCAGGCTCACAATGTCATGAGCAATGACCGCATTGGTGCGACGGTAATTTATGATGAAAGCCGAATTTATTACGATGTGGGTGTTCGTCTCAAGGGCAGCGAACATCATCGATTTCCCGATAATGAAGTCGGCTTCAATGTGGCTTTCCATGCTGATGATCTGTTCCGAGGTGTTCATAAGACTGTCGCAATTGACCGTTCCGAGGGTATCGGATTCGGCCAGCGGGAAATGCTAATCTTTCAGGCGGCCAACCATGCCGGCGGGATTGTCAGCAAATACCACGATCTAATCAAAGTCATTCCCAACCAATCGGTTCACACCAGCGCCGCCGAACTTCAAATGGCTCGCTATAATGATATATTTCTTGACAGTACCTTTGACAACGGCAGCGATGGGACGTTATATGAGTACGAACTGGTCTATCACAGTAAGACCACTCTTGGCGGCGAGGAAGATTATAAACTGCCGGTTCCTGACAGTTATAGCGGTACTCGAATTCAGAGCTTAGGTTCCGACAAAGAGGATTACCGCTGGTTTTATTTGCTCAAAAATAATCGCAGTGCTGATCCCTTTGATGATCTGATTGACTTTGCCGCGGCTTTTGGAGATACGGCCAATCTCCATGAGGTGATTGATATGGATGTGTGGCTGTCATCGTTTGCGATTGTTGATGCCAGTGGAGCAGGGGACAACTATGGTGATGACGGATTTGAGCACAACGCCATGTTCTATATCCGCCCCTCAGACGGCAAGATGCTTTATTTGCCACACGATATGGATCTTGGCTATTCCGTGAGCAACCCGATTATCGGTAACAGTGATTTAAGCCGGATGCTGACGGTGCCGGCCTATGAGCGCCTTTACTATGGTTACCTGTATCATCTGGCGACAACCTCGTATAATGCAAACTATATGTCTCGAATTGCTGACAACTTCGGCCAACTATTGCCCGAGCAGCCGTTTAGTTCACATCTGTCCTATATTGGTCAGCGAAGTAATTATATTTTTGATCAGATTGACTTACGTGTGGCACCGCAGTATGATTTTGCGGTAACCGGTCCGAATCTGGTGGTGGCTGGTGCTTTTGCTGCAATTCACGGGACGGCCTGGATTGATATGAAGGAGTTGTACTTAGATGGAATCGATGAGCCGCTGGAGTTGGACTGGACCCTATCCGGCAGCGGGACCAGCAAGCAGTTTTTCTTTACTGCCACTGTTCCGGTAGAGCCGGGCGTCAATAACCTGACCTTCCGGGCCTATGATTTCCAGAATCGCTTGATTGCTACACACAATATGACCGTCACAAGCACAATTACCGAACGCCCGCTGCGGGACTACCTGCGCGTGACGGAAATCATGTATGATCCCGCCGGCGGCAGCGATGAGGAATTTATCGAGCTTCAAAACACTTCCGGCCAGACGCTGGATTTAACGCATGTGACATTCACCGACGGCATCACTTTTGATTTCAGCACCGGCGGCATCACCAGCTTGGCTTCGGGCGAATATGTATTGGTCGTCAAGGATTTGGCGGCGTTTTCCAGTCGATACGACACAGCCGGGTTGAATATTGCCGGCGAATTTTCCGGCAAACTGTCTAACGACGGCGAAACCGTTACGTTACAGGGTCAGTGGGCCTCAAAAATTCTGTCACTGACCTATGCCGACAGTCGCGGCTGGCCATTAGCCGCCGACGGGGCGGGCCATTCACTCGTACCGGTTTATGCGGCAATTGAAAGCCAAGCCGATGGCTCGGCTGATTTCGGTCCCAACTGGCGGGCGAGCACCTATCTCGGCGGCAGTCCCGGCACAGCCGATCCGCAGTCACCTGATTCCGTGGTCATCAACGAAGTCTGCGCCCATACGGACTTCTCCAGCCCGTCTTATCCCGACCATGACTCCAACGACTGGATCGAACTGTATAACCCGTCCGGTTCAACGGTTATTTTCAACAGCGACTGGTACCTGTCGGATGACAAAAATGATTTAAAGAAGTGGTCAGTTGGCTCAGAATCTCTTGCCGTGGGCCAATGGATTAGCTTTGATGAGATCAGTGATTTTCATAATCCAATCACTTCCGGATTCGGACTGGACAAAGCCGGTGAACAGGTCTTTTTGTCGTATCTGCCGGGCAACGAGAATGACCGTGTGGTTGATTGCCTTAAATTCAAGGGACAGCCCAACGGCTTCTCTTTGAGCCGTGTTCCCGACGGCGGCCAGTTCTGGTATGAAACTGCTCTCACACGAGATTCGACCAACGCCGAGGCGAATCCGGTCTGTGTCATCAGTGAATTCATGTATCACCCGGGCGCTGGCGGCAAGGAATACATCGAGCTGAAGAACCTGACAGCGTCACCGCTGACGCTGTGGGATAACGCCCCGGATGTTACCCGCGGTTGGCGACTGGACGGCGGCGTGTCGTTTGAATTCAGTGAATTGACAACGATCCCGGCTGACGGATTCCTTTTGGTGGTCGGTTTCGACCCGAACGAAGCGAATCTGGCAGCTTTTAACAACTACTACGGTACCACACTGACCGCTGATCAGGTGGTCGGTCCGTATGCAGGCGATCTGTCCAACAATACCGAGCGAATTGCTTTGGAAAGGCCTCAGGCGTCAGATGATCCGCTCAATCCCAATGACCTGTCATGGATTATCGTTGATGAGGCGATCTATTTCGACCAAGCCCCGTGGCCGTACAATACCGACGGCACCGGCCAGTCCGTCCAAAGAAAAGAACTGACAATCGCCGGCAATAACCCGAAAAACTGGCAGGCCAAAACACCATCGCTGGGCCTCTGGGTGAGCTTGACTGACTTTGACGCTAACGGCATCGTCGATATTGCGGATTTGATTGTCTTCGCCCAAGCATGGCTCAGTGAAACAGGTGATGCCAACTGGAACGCCGACTGCAATATTGCAACACCCGCCAACGGTAACATCGACCTAACAGACTTCGCCGAATTTACGGATTATTGGCAATAACCTGAAATTATTTTTAGAAGCAAGGAGATAACTATGAGACACACAATAGCGTTTGCGCAGGTTGAAAATCAAAACTAAACTTCTGTGATTAACGATATTCAAAAGGGTGAAAGAGCACTGTAAATCAAAAAAGCTTACGGTTCTACTCTCATTTCACTTATATTGACTATGATCTGGTATTTTTGTAAATCTAAAAAAAAAGATAAGTGACTTTAAATGCTGTGTTTAGCGTATAGTGTCAGATTTCCAAGAATGATTTGGAACCAAAAGGCTGTAGATTAGAGTCCTTTGCTTCCGACTTTACATGCCCTTATGAGGAAATCCTATGTGAGGGTTTCTAGCTGATGATTCTTGTGAATTTGATAAGCTCAAGGTTTTCTCAATAGTCGCAGTTGTCTGTGTACTTTAGTACGTAAGGGGGATAGCTCGTGAAATTAGCGGACATAAAGAATTGACAACTGATTTCGATGGGGGTACACTAATCTAAATTCTATAAATATAATGAATTATGTCGATATATTTTGAAACGAGACTAAGTCTGATTAAATAATTATAGTAGATTTGCGAATGAAGAAGAAAACGACAATTAAAGATATCGCACGTGTTGTTGGAGTTTCTCATCCTGTTGTCAGCGCGGTTCTTAAGAATAAGAAATCTACTATTAAGTACAGTGAGGACACCCGGCAGCGAATCCTTAAAGCGGCCAAGGAATTGGATTATAAGCCCAATATCCTTGCTCGCAGTTTTCAAAAGCAAAAATCGTTTTTGGTTGGAATCCTGTTTTCTGGTGTGAACCAAGCGATTGCATCTGATTTTCTGCACGGTCTCCAGAAGACTTTATCGAATAATAGCTATTCCCCTGTTACATTTATACACAATAATTGTGAAGAAGAGTTGGAGTATCTCGAACGCTGCATGGAGAGAGAAGTTGAGGGCTTGATCGTCAATGCAGCCATCGATGATGAAGGCAGGAGTAACGGTGAGGAATTGTCTCGCCTCTCAGAGCGAATTCCGATGATCGAAGTATTTGGGGACGAGATATCGAAGGTTCCTTCTCTGAGACTGGATTTTTATTCCGCCGCACGCGAAGCGACGCAACACCTGATTTCAGAGGGACATGAGACAATTGCGCTTTATCTTCATGATCGATATGTGATGCATGAAAAGTATCCGGGGCTTTACTTCTTGGCCTGGCAGTATAAACAGGGCTATCAACATGCAATTCGAGAAGCGGGGTTGAAAGAAGTTGTTGTAGATCATCCGATAACCGAAGAACTTCAAGTTCCAGGTTCTATTTTTTCGGGTGCATACCAACATGCATTAAAGGTTTTGGACCACCCGGCCAAACCCACCGCCGTCTTGTGCCATAATCATGAAGAAGTTGACGCGATTGTAATGGCGATGGTTGCAAGTGGCCGCTCATTTCCCAAAGATTTCCATCTCATCAGTCCCGGCCATGCCAGCTACACAAAGACTGGCCAATGCCGGATGACGATGCTTGTGCCCCCGATACGAGGGATCGGAGAAAGGGCTGCGACGTCCTTATTTGATCTAATTGATGGTAGGCAGACTGAGGCCATGGATTTTTCTCTGAAATTAGAAAATTGATACCAAATTTTTGCGAATAAAAAGAAAAAATTGGAAGGTCTCTTTCTTTTTTTTATTCGCTAACTCATTTCTTAAAAACCTCTTAAAAATTTCGGATAGTGAATTTTCCCTAAATCCGGAGTTTTTTTTTGACCCGATAGATATCACGTGTTATTATTAAAGATAATATGTGTTATCTGTCGAATTAATAAGAGCTGTTAATGTTACAAATTTCGTCCAGATAAGGTGCTGATTTTGGCAAAGCGGGCAACAATTAAAGATGTCGCAGAAAAGGCTGGGGTTTCACATCCGGTTGTGAGCACAGTTTTAAGGGGCAAAAAAAGCTCTGTAAAGTGTAGTATTGAAACACGCCGCCGGATATTATCCATTGCGAAAAAACTGAATTACACGCCCAATATTCTTGCCCGCAGTTTTCAAAAACAAAAATCGTATTTGATTGGCGTTCTATTCTCGGGCGTAAACTATGGAATTTTGGCTGAATTTATCCACGGCTTCCAGAAGACGCTGTCAAGTCGAGGCTATTCTCCGATCATATTTATCCACAATAAGCCAGGAGAAGAACGAGAATATCTTGAACGCTGTATCGAACGGGAGGTCGATGGTTTGGTTTTGAATTCTTCGATTGCGACTGGAGGAATGTCTAATCGGGAGGAATTCTCCAGACTTTCCGAAACCATTCCACTTGTTGAGATTTTTGGACGTGAAGTGGATGATGTTCCTTCTCTGATGTTGGATTTTTACTCAGGCGCCTTAAAAGCAACCCGCTACTTGATCAGAGAGGGGCATTCGAAGATTGCCTTATATCTTCATGACCGATGTCATATGCATCAAGAAGTTCCCGGACTCTATCTGAATGCCTGGCAGTACATGCAGGGATATCGGCAAGCAGTTAGCGAGGCGGGACTAACGGAGCTAATTTTTACACATTCCCTTTCAGAAGATCTTTCGATGGAAGGTTCCAGCTTTGATGGTGCCTTCCAGTCGGCCGAAAAAGTTCTTGACCATCCGGAAAAACCAACGGCGATTCTATGTCTGGATCATGAAGAGGTCGATTCCATTATGCTGCATCTGGTGGCACGCGATGGGCATCTGGATAAACAACTACATCTTGTCAGTCCGGGCAATTCCATGTATTCACGGGCCGGGAAATGCAAAATCACGACGCTTGTTCCGCCTATCTGGTCTATTGGCCAGAAGGCGGCGACAGCTATATTTGACACGATGAACGGTGATTTGTGTGAAGATTGCTCCTATGGTTTTCAATTAATTCCCCAGGAAAACAGCATTTTCAATTTAGCAACTGACTGATCGTACCAGTTGCTCTTTTAAAAATAAAGAAGCTTTAAGTAATACTATGATTACGGTCCTGTCATCTGGATTTTAAGCATGAGATGATTGGATTGATCGCCTGTTAAATTTTACATTTTTCAGGAAAATGCAAGTACTTTAATACACCGATTGTTTAAAACATTGCATTTCTTTTACAGGGTATCGGCCTGTGAATAACAAACATCATTGTAATTATGATCTTATAGAATTCAAGGAAGAGTCGATGTGGCGTGATGGAAAAGATAATAAGTTTTAATGATGGGAGGTTTTTTGCAAACAAGTCAAATCAATAATTTTAATCGTTGTATGTGTCATTGTAAGTGTTACTGAATGGATAAGGGTGTCCAGTGTACTCCTAAACGGGCAACCCTGCAAAGAGAATTTTATTTAATAACTTTTTAGGAGGTTATGTTATGAGAGTAGGAATAACTAAGTTAATGCTCGTATTGATGCTCGCAGTGCTTGTGGGCACGGCCTCAGCGGCTGTGACGGATGTTGCCCTATATCGATTGGGCGAAGACGATCCCGGTTTTATTTCCAATGGATACGGTCCGGCTGATGCCAACACGGTGGAAAGCCTTGGCGGTACAGATTTGCTATTAATCGCGGCGGGTGATCCCAACTTTGCCAGCGAAGTGCCGGGTGTGGGTTTGAGTGCTGTTCCAGCTACTGCGTCCACTGTTTCGCTGGATTTTCTGACGGATGTGGTTTATACCGCGGGTGAAGGTGTTATCCCTGCTGCGCTTGCCGGCCGGCAAGCCAACTGGGGGATTGAAGGCTGGTTTAAGCCAGAGGACAATACTTCAAACGGTGCTGGTGATGCGGGCGGCGTTTATTTTGCCTGTGGTCACGGTGGAAACGCCGGCTTTGGCATTTTTGGCCATGGCGGGTTTTGGAAAGCCAACATCGGCGGTTTGTCCCTGTTAGGTTCGTCTGCGCCTTTGGTTATCGGTGAATGGGTTCATGTTGCGATTGTCGCTTTAGACGCCGAGACACGCCTCTATGTGAATGGTGTACATGTATCTACTTATGGAGGTCTCCCTAATGCTCCTGACAACAATGCGACATCAACAGTGATGATCGGCGGTCAGCCGGATGTAACATGGGCAACTGCTGGCAATTATGACCACTGTCGTATCTTTACTTTTGATTCAGGCGCTTTTGTTGCTGCTGATCTTAATGTAGCAAGCCTGAAGGCGTCGGTTCCGGATCCTTCTGATGGAGATGCGAGCGTGGCCGTTGACACCACGCTGAGCTGGACTTCCGGTTCAGAGGATTTGGAAGCAATCAGCCAGGAACTGGTCAGTGTCTGGGAAAAAGGCAGCGGAACGCCTGTTGTGACGAATGCTGTTGCGACTTCACCTTACACCTTGCCGGGTGTTCTGGATGAGGCAGTTACTTATGAATGGCGAGTTGACACGGTCTATCCCACCTATGGTACGGTGACCGGTGATGTCTGGGAGTTTGCAACTTCTTTGCCGATTACTGAGCCGATTCAAGAGGGCTTGCAGCTTCATCTGGATGCTTCGGATGCTGCAACACTGACCCTTGACGGCAGTCAGAATATACTGGCCTGGACGGACAAGGCAAATGCCGCGGTTTACGTTCCAGGTACATATAATGGCAGCGATCCAAACAACCTTTATGATCCGAATGCCCTGGATATGACACGTGCTCCCAAATATGATCCGATTGGATGTCATCAGGCAAATCCTGCGGTTAAGTTTGACGGTGACAATGACTGGCTGTTTGATATTTTTGTTAACCAGAGTCAACCTTTGGGGATCCAAAGCGATCTGACACTCTTTATCGTGGCTTCCTTTGACCGCCCCTATACGGAAAACGGTCACCTTTACACGTTGGCCAATGGTCTTGTTTCCTACGGCGGCGCGGGCTATTACAAATATCTTGTCAAAGCCAGTGGTGATTGGGCAACGGATTACGTTCAAATGGCCGGCGCTTATGGGAATCCGGCAAATCCGGATATTCCTGGCGATGCGTTTGTTGCAACCAACTGGCGCAGCGGTTCTGATATGCTGGCTCGCTTGACGAAGACCCGGAATACCGTCCTCGCAACGGATGTCGGCAGTGCGGGGCCGATTGAGTGGAAATGGATCAACAGCAAGGTGATCAGCATGCTTGGAACTCAGTACCTCAATGATGCTCCGGCTGCGGCCAATAATTGCTCGATCTCCGAGGTTCTGATTTATAACCGTGCTCTCACTTCAGCCGAAGTGGCGGCAATGGAAAACTTACTCAAAAACAAGTGGATCGTGCCGTATTGCGGCGAACCCGGTCAGGTGTACGGCGAAGCGGATATTAACAAAGACTGTATCGTGGATATGGGCGATCTTGCGCTTCTGTCGGAAGCATGGCTGACCTGTGGTCTTATCCCGGTTACTGAATGTCCGTAATGGCGTGTGAATCCATTTGTTGATCGATAAAATGATTTTTCCATTAAGGAGATATAACAATGTTAAATAAATTGAAAATTATACTTGTCCTGGCCGCCATTATGGGAGTGACAACAATCGCCTCGGCGACCTCGACAGTAGTAACGCATTACAGTATGGGTGATCTGGAAGTCGCCGGCGGTGATTCGGTCGGCAGTACAGCCGCGACGCTGATTGACAGTGTTTCGACCAATGATGCTTCGGTCACAGGTACCCCGATAATCGTGGCGGATGCCGCGCCAGGCGGTGGAAACTACTCCATCCAGTTTGACGGCGTCACGGATCATTATGACCGAACACCCAGTATTCTCCCGACCCCGGTTGCCGACCACACTGGCGGGACCTGGATGCTCGAATGCTGGGCCAAGCCGACGGCCAATCCCAGTGGATTGGATATGGTCATGAGCAGCGGTCATGGTGGTGTGGGGTATTGCATTACGGCTGAGATGATCGGCGGCGAACCGCTTTGGGGTATCTTCGAAGGCGGTTATGGCGGCCATTATGATGTCGGCGGTAATTTTACCGTGGGCGAATGGCACCACCTGGCTTTGGTCAGTAATGGTGACGGTACCGAGACACTTTATGTTAATGGTGAAGTCACGGTTACCAGTCCGGTTTGGAATCACTGGTTGGCTCTTGCTAACGGCTGCGGTATCGGCAGTCAGTACACTGGCGGAGGAAACCACGGCTTTACCGGTCTGATCGACGAGGTATATTATTGCACGATTGAAAATTTTGATCCGGCGACGGATTTTAATCGGGCGTATCCGCAGGCGAGTGGACCCAATCCGTCCGATGGTGCTGATCCGGTGGCGATTGACACTGACTTGAGCTGGACGCCGGGTGAATATAACGGCTTGGTTGAAGAGACAGTGACTGTATGGGTCCAGGGCGATCCGAACAGTCCGATTGTAGATGGTGTTGTCGCAACGCCTCCGTATGATATCCCCTCTGATCTGGCCAATGATACGGTTTACGAGTGGCGTGTTGACAGTCAGTACGATCCGAATCTTGTTATTGGAGATGTTTGGTCGTTTACGACGGCTCCGCTGGCTCCGTCATTTAGCGGTCAGCCCGTCAGTGTTGTTGTCGCCGCGGGTGGTTCAGCACAGTTCAGTGTGACCGCATTGAATGCTGCCAGCTATGCGTGGTATCACGATGGAAACCCCTTGAGCAACGGCGGCGATATCAGCGGTGCTGACACCGATACCCTGACGATCGCCAATATTGAGGCGGCGGATGAAGGTGACTATCACTGTGTTGCTACCGGTGCAGGTTCAACCCCATCTGATCCAGCTCAGTTGGTTCTCGAAAAACTGGTTGGTCACTGGCCGTTCGAGAACAGCCTGGTTGACGTAGTCGGCGGCAATGACGGTACGGCAACCGACCCGAATTATACCACCGGTGTTGACGGCAACGTGGCTTTGGATGTCGTTGATGCAACGGATGTCGTCAGCATGTCTTCAGCGGCACTGGATCTCAATAACGGCTGGACGCTGGCGTGGTGGTGTAATGACCGTGCTGATTCAGTTAATGCCGGCTACATGGTTGCCTCCGGTGATCCTTCCGGCTATGAGAATTTCTTCTGCCGCAGAACGGGTGACGGTTCGCAGTACGGCTGCTATGTTGCTTTAGGCTATGGCGGCGGTGGCCTCAATGTCGGCTCCTATGATCGCGGCGTATGGATTCATCATGCTGTGACATTTGATCCGGATACCGGTGAAGTTGTCTGGTACATTAATGGTGAGGCGCTGGATGTTGCCGATTGGATCGTTCCCGATGCTGGTTTTGACACCTTGCTTTATGTGGGTGACAGAAAAGCCGGTGAGCGTCTTTATGATGGCGCGATTGATGAACTGCGGGCTTACAATTATCCAATGGGTGCTGAGGAAGTTGCCAGCCTTAAGTTTGCCGGCGATGGCATAGCTCCGTGTGTCCATAAACCTGATGTTGATCTGGATGACGATTGTGATGTGGATCTTGGGGACTTCGCTTTGCTGGCTTCGGAATGGTTGAATGACACCACAGATATCGTTCAGTAAACAGGATATATTACAGTTGTTAAGTCATACTCGGCTTTTATAGCAAATCGGTGAGGGTGGCCGCCTGATAACAGGGCGGTCACCCATCACTAAAAAGAACAGACAGCTTTAATTGAGATGTAGGAATATCGTAAGATATGATGTTAGGGATAAGATTTTTTAGAGGTGCAAAAATGAGAACGAGAAAAGGGTTTACGCTTATCGAATTACTGGTCGTGATTGCCATTATCGCATTGCTGATGGCGATTGTAATGCCGGCGTTGAAAAGGGTTAAGGAACAGGCTCGTATCGTGCTGTGCAGAGCGAATCTTCATCAGTGGGGGCTTGCCTGGCAAAGTTATGCGACTGAAAATGATGAGGTGTTAGCGGCTACAGCAGGTTCTGCGGGCGGCAGATATCCAGCGAATGTATGGCTTTACAATGACCCAAGCATGGGAAACGAAGGTCAGTTTTCGGCTGAAATGCTGAATTCTTATATGCCGGGCGCCACAATGGACCGTAATGATCTGGGGCCTAATGGGAATCCGGAAATTGATGATGTCTGGTCGTGTCCCAGCAATAGAAACCGGGATGGCTTCATTGGCTATGTCAGAGACAATTTTCAACGCAGATTGCCGTACTTCATCGGGATGTATGCTTTTTACGGCAGAGTTGACCAGTGGGAATCGAGTGCTTCTCGTCCGAGCGATCTGACAGCAAAAAATCTGTCAACGCAACGACTGCTGATGTCAGATACGATGTATAACTGGGTCACTACGAGTGCCGGGGTCAATTATTGGTCGTATAACCATGGGGAAGATGGCGGCCGGATTCATGATCCCAAGTGGGGCAAGCAAACCACCGAAGCGCCATTGATCACGGGAATGAACCAAATGCGCGGGGACCTCAGTGCTGACTGGAAAAAGGCCGATGAGTTTGATGTTCCGTCAATGCACGCCGGCGACAGGAGTTTGCCTTGTGTCATCGGTGCTGGTCAAGATGTATCGTATTATTAATAAAGCTATTTCAGCCAGATTAGAAGTGGGCTGTTCATAAGTGGCATCTTATAATTTCCGGCCTCTCAAAGAGAGTGGACAGGTACGGTATGCCTTAGACGCAGGCTCACTGTTCATGGAAACAATGAGATTGTCTACAGTCAGTCGAATTAGATTGAAAAAAATTAAGAATATCTAATGCTAACGTTAGGGGGGCCATATGGTCAATAGGTTACAGCAAAAACAGAAATTCAAGTTTAACGCCCAGGTGAGTTTATTTTGTCTGATGTCGGTGTTCCTTTTTTCGCATTTCTCAATTGCAAAGGAAGCCAGCCGGAATGAAACCGACCCAGAATATAGAGATGGACTCCGGCAACGGTTAGATTTGCCATCTGGTTGCCCGGAACAGTTTGAAGTGTCGGTAATGCGAGATCAGCAGGAGCGAACGCTGGTTTTGACGTGTCATTCACTGACAGCGCCGGATTTTCGTGTTCTGGTTTACAACAATGGACTGATGAGAGAACTTGAACGCCCTGAAACAAAGACCTATCGAGGATACATCGCGGAAGAACCCGATGTGAAAGTTGCTGCGACTTTGGGGACTGACGGCCTTTCAGCGACGGTTTTTGAAGAAGACGGTTTCGCCTGGAAAATCAAGCCGCCTGAGAGGCGTTCCGGAGACGCTTTCAAGATGATGCAGGAGCAATCTGCCGACCATGTTATCATGGATTTGGTTGATGAAATTGATCCCCATGGGGGCTGTGGTATTGATATAATGCCTCCGGATGATGAATCGATAATCCCGCAATCCGGTTCTCATTCATTGACTCACCACGCTGCGGCAAAGAGGGTTGCCACTTCTGTTGAACAGATGGAATTGTCAACGACAACCTCTGGAGGCTGTTTATATCAGGCGGAGATTTCATTCGACTGCGATTATGAATACTATACTCAGTTTGGCCAAAGCGATCCAAACTATACGGTTGAATTGGTACATCAGATACTAAATGAAGTGGACCTGATGTATGCACGTGATGTCCAGATTACCTATCTGCTGAGAGAAGTTGTGGTCCGTGAAACTCCTTTCTATGACCATCCGACAGCGGATGGGACGCTTTTAGGGATGTTTAAGAATGAGTGGAATGCCGGTCAGGCCAGCGGCATCTATCAGCCGATTGACCTGGCTCATCTGATGACGGCCAAAGGTTGGTCCGGTTCGATTGCCGGTCTGGCATGGGTTGGTACGGTTTGCGGCGGCAATAAATATGCCTGGTCGAGGCACAGTGTCGGTGTCGTAGGACATGAAATCGCACACAACTGGGGCGGACCTCACTACTGTGACCAGGAATTCGGGTGCAGCAGTCTATGCGGCGCCTGTCTTGTTATCAGTCCTTATATTCGTCAGGTGATAATGAATAACCGAGACGGTTGGGCAGGGTGCCTTGACGTCGTTGATGGTTATGCCACACCGCTTCCACCCTATGTCGTTAATAAAAACGTATCCATTAATCTGAATGAAACATCCCCAGGCAGTATTGTTACGATCGATGTGCTCGAAGGTGCGACGGACGGCAATTGCGACACCTTGGTACTTGATGTGATTGATAACCCTTCGCTTCTGGGAGCAGCAGTGACGGTGTCGCCCGGAACCAGTCCGGATGGATATGATGAAATACTTTATACGGTTCCGATGGTGACCGGTGAGGATGTGATTTACTTTACGGTTGGTGATGGAACCGGCGAACAGGTCAGCCGGACATTGTATATCAACCTGGTTGTTCCTGAATTGGTGGCCCATTACAAGATGGATGAAATTAACGGCGGGACAATGGTCGATGCAACCGGCCGCTATCACGGCAGTTATATTAACGATCCGAATCTGAATCAGATTGATGTGCCAGATCCGTATATTCTTGAGCCGGGTGCACGGTCTGTTTACTTTGACGGTTCCACACGGGCTCAGACGCCAGATGTTCCGGCTTTAAAAACCGATCAGTTCACGGTTTCTTTCTGGGCCAAGGGTGATCCGGCCGGAGGTCATGAGGGTGTTATCTCAAGTCGGGATAGCGGGGGATATGCCGCTTACTTTCTGAATGGTTATCTTCATGTTCAGGTGGTTGATTTGGACAACGGCGGCTGGAAAGACGTGGATTCGCCGGTCATCCAGGCGGATACCTGGCATCATTTTGCGTTTACCTATGACCAGACAACGCTGCGTCTTTACATGGACGGCGTGGAAGTGGACACTGAAGTTGTCCGCTTTGCGACAACGTCCTCTGAAATCTGGATCGGTCACGACCGTACGAACCTGCCTTTTACCGGTCATGTCGATGATATTCGTCTTTATAACTATGCGTTGCCGGATGCAGAGATTCAGTTGTTAACCGAGCCGGACAGTGGTCAGATTAATAAGGCGGTTTCACATTATAAAATGAATGAGTCATCCGGTAGGATTTTGACTGATGCGATGGGGCGGATCAGCGGTGTTTATTGGAATAATCCTGGCTTGGCTCAGGGTGACGTTGCAGATGTATTCACGGAATCAGATGAAAAGTCTGTGGCGTTCAGCGGTGGTGCCGATTATGCGGCAATCCCCACAATTCCGGAGTTTCAGGCGAATTGCTTCAGTGTTGCTTTCTGGATGAAAGGTGACTTGGTGACAAATACAACACCGATTATGTCCAGCGGTAACTCAACGGCCGGCTATCAGTTTGTGCCTGATGCCGGACGGATTCAATTCCGGTTAAGCGATGGTGCCGGATGGACGAGCCTGTCCTCTCGTGTACTTTCTGCTGACCGGTGGTATCATGTGGCGGCAACATATGACGGATTGGTTGTGCGATTGTATGTTGACGGGATTGAAGCCGCGGCGGACATGTCGGCCTATAGACCGGAAGCGGTTGAGCCGATTCTGATTGCTGGCGACGGTGTCAATCCGGGATTAAACGGCTGGATTGATGATTTGTGGTTTTATAACTATGCAATTTCCCAAGAGCAGATACGCGGTTTAGGGGCTAATATAGGTAAAGCCGAGTTAGTCTCACCCGCAAATAGTGAATCGAATGTTTCGGAAACAGTTGTTTTGGAGTGGAGCGATGCGGCCGGTGCCGACCGGCACCGTGTTTACTTGGGGACCGATGCTGTGGCAGTGGCCAACGCGACGGTCGATTCACCGGAATATCTGGGGCAGATAACTGAGACAAGTTACAGCCCTTCAGAACTGATTGGCGGCCAGGAGTATTTCTGGCGTATTGATGAGGTGGCTGGAGGTGCGGTAACGACAGGCAGTATCTGGGGATTTTCAGTCCAACCTCTATCAGGATTGAATTACATTGCTCATTATCAGTTTGGAGAAGACGATCCAAGCTCTGCGGCAGATATCGGTGGCAATGTGACAACAATGGATTCGATTGGCGGGATGGATTTGACACGTTCCGGCAATCCGGTTTACAAATCCGGTGTTCCCGCTGGAATTGGCAGCGTTCTCTCAATGAAGTTTTATGGTGACAGTTATTATCAGGGCGGAACCGGTGTCATTACTCAAACAGATAATGTTGGCTTGGAATTTTGGATGAAGTTGTCGTTGTCAGCTTCAGGTCAGCATTCAGTATGGAATTGCGGGGATTCTAATTTCGAAATCCTGCTGAATCCATCGAATGAGTTTTATCTGCATAATCCCGGAAACTGGGTTGTGGGGCCGTTTGGCTCAGCGACCCCCGGAACATGGCATCACATTGCATTGGTTCGAGATTCGGGAAATACTACTTTTTACTTGGATGGTGTTCCTCAAGGCAGCCAAAATACAGTGTTGACCGGTGAATTTAACGTTGGGCGTTACATCGCCGGAGGTGGTGCGAATTTAGAAGGTAATATCGATGAAATGCGTGTATTTACTTTTGAACCGGGGGGATTTGATTCTACTTTCCTGAGCGGTACGGTAGAGAACAATGGCAGTGGTGATCCATTACTGGATGCTCCAGCAGTGGTTAATTTTGGGAATCTTGCCAACGATGATTCAAATGATGTATCGATTATCATCTCTAATACAGGTTCGACAAATACCCTCATGCTGACTGCTGAGATTGAAAGCGGCACTGAAACATACAGTATTGTCTCACAGCCAACTTCAATTAGTCCCGGGATGACCGATTCGATTGTGATTCGCTTTGAACCGGACGGTTTGACGGGTGCCCTGGATGGTGTTTTAAAGATATCCAGTAACGATGCGGCCAGGCCCGTTTATCGAATTGGATTGAAAGGGACTGCCTATGCTTCCGGCGATGGAATACAGACTATTGCACATTACCGGTTTGGAGAAGATGACCTTGGTGCCGCGCTTAATGTCACCGGAAATATGACCACCGTGGATGCGGTTGGTTCTTCGGATCTGATTCGGCACGGTGAACCTGTTTACAAGTCCAGTACACCTTTTGTCGGCAGTATGCTCTCGATGAAGTTTTTGGGTTCCGGTGATTATTACACAGGTGGTTCCGGAGTAATCACACAGACGGATAACGTGGGATTGAGTTTCTGGATGAAATTGTCTGCATCGGCTTCTGGCCAGCATTCCGTCTGGAACTGCGGAGATGCGAATTATGAAATTCTTTTGAATGCTTCCAATCAATTCCATCTGCACAATCCCGGAAACTGGATTGTTGGGCCATTTGGCTCTGCCACGCCGGGTGTTTGGCATCACGTTGCGCTGGTGCGGGATTCCGGCAGCACGACCTTTTATCTGGACGGAGTCGCTAAAGGCAGTCGTGATATCGCGCTGACGGGCGAGTTTAATGTCGGGCGTTATATTGCCGCCGGCGGTGAAGATTTTGAAGGTAATATGGATGAAATGTATGTGTTTACCTTTGCTCCGGGCACGTTCGATCTGGCAAATTTACCGGGACTGACGGGCGAACCGGGAGTTTTCGTTGAAGGCATGCCGGTGGTTGCTGAAGGTGGTGTTGGCGGCCTTTCCGAAGCAGATACCATTTCTGTTCGTTTGGGAGCGGCGCCTGCACACAGTGTTACGGTGACCGTCTCGGATGCAGATAATCCGGATGCAGTCAGCCTGTCGCCTTCGCAACTGACATTTGGTCCTTCTGATTATGCGACAGCAAAAACGGTGACCGTAACGGCAATTAATGACGTTCAGGTAAGTGCGGTTTCAGGATTGACATCATTGACGTTTGATGTCAGCAGTACAGATCCCTCGTATGACGCCATGAATGTTCCTGAACTATCGGTGTTGGTTCTGGAAGATGAATGTGTTCCGAGCAATACGGTTGCGGCCGATGTCAATCAAGATTGTCGCGTAGATCTGCAGGATCTGGTTGGAGTCGCCATCTTATTCCTGGATGAAAATCCGGGCTGCACGGTTTCAACGGCAATTGCTGAGGATATCAACAATAATTGCGATGTAAACATGGACGATATTGCGGAATTGGCTGAGAAATGGCAGAGTTGCTGGTTCCCCAACACGATAGATTGCCAATAGTTTGTTAAGACTTGAGTGTTTTGTAAGGAATAAAGGATGATTCAATTAAATTGCGTAAAATGTCAACAAAGTTATCGTGTTTCTGACGATTATGCAGGAAAGAAAGTACGGTGCAAACAGTGCGGCACCATTCTTCAGATTCCATCCGCTGGGGCTGAAAAAGCCTGCGCTGACAGTGTGTCTGCTTATAACCATTTGCTTCAGGCATTGGCGAAAGAGGAAAAGACCGCGCCAGGTACAGAACTTGATTAATCAAGCCGACTTTGGTGCAATTTTCGGGTCAGTTTAACGAATGATTTCAGGGATTTAGAGCCTTGGAATCATTCGTTTTTTAATTTTTTGTTGACATGCAAAACATTTCCGAATATCATAATTACATGTGTAATCAGTGTGTTTATTCAAGGTTGTACTATCCTTTACGTCGTTAAATAGTAGCATGGTGCGGTATTATCGGGTAAAGTGGACTAAGATGTGATGATCCAATCAAAGTTCATTTTCAATATATAATTAGGGAATAGCAGATGAATTTTACAGGTTTGGATTGGGCAATTGTTGGCGGAATGCTGGCGGTTATCACTGTCATGGCCATCATCAGTAACCGCCATACCAAGAGCGTCGCCGATTATCTGGCGGCCGGACGCTCTGCGGGGCGGTATATGATGACGATGGCTTCCGGCATGGTCTGGATTGGTGCCGTCAATGTGGTCGCCATGTTTGAATTATATCACTCTGCCGGCTTTACCGCCATGTGGTGGGTGATGCTGACAACGCCTCTTTATTTATATCTCAATATCACGGGCTTTGGCGTCTATCGCTTTCGTGAAACACGCGCATTAACCATCGCCCAGTTCCTCGAGACCCGTTTCAGCAAGGAAGTTCGTATATTAGCCGGAGTTCTCGCCTGGGTTGCAGGGTTAATCAATTTTGGGTTATTCCCGGCGATTGGAGCTCGCTTTTTTATGGCATTCTGTTCTTTGCCGCCAACATTTGAATGGCTGGGGATGGTTTGCCCGACATTCCCGGTAGTCATGATTATCTTACTGGGAGTTTCCTTATTTTTCGTTTTTGCCGGAGGTCATGTTGCTGTTATCGTAACAGACTGCCTTCAGGGGATGTTTACACAGGTCGCTGCAATTATTATTATTGTAAGTTTATTTTGTATTCAATTTGACTGGGGGAAAATTGTTGATGTACTCATATCGGTTGGCTCGCCGGCAGAAGGCAAGTCTTTGCTGGATCCGCTGCATGCCGGCAATCAACCCGGTGGGTTCACTTTCTGGTTTTTTATCATCGGGATTATCGCGGCGTGGTATAATATCATGTCTAACATGCAGAATCAGGCCTATGTGGCTTCGGCAAAGACCGCCCATGAGTTTCGGATGGGGTCGGCTTTAAATCAATGGCGGTGGCAGTCATTGCTTCTGTTTTTCATGGTATTGACATTGTGTGCGATGGTTGTGCTGTACCATCCCGACCATGCTTCTGAAGTTCAGCAAATTAATCAGCAGTTGGATAAAATGGTGGCGTCTCAGCCGAATGAGACCACCCGAGAGGCGCTGCGGGGTCAACTGACCATTACTGCTGCCTTATCGCATGTGATTCCCGTGGGATTAGCAGGGCTTTTTTGTGCGATTATGGTTGCGGCTCTGATCAGTACTTATGATAGTTTTATGCATACGTGGGGGGCGGTCTTTCTTCAGGATGTTATTATGCCGTTTCGCCGCAAGCGGTTTGCCACCAAGTCGCATTTATGGCTGCTGCGTTTGTCGATTTTAGGCGTGGCGATCTTTGCGTTTTTCTTCAGTTGGAAAGTTGCGAATCCGGAAAATATCCTGATGTATTTTGCCTTAGTGAATAATATCTGGCTCGGAGGCTCCGGTGCGGTCATCCTTGGCGGGCTTTATTGGAAACGAGGCACCAGCGCCTCTGCGATGTGGACGCTGATTTTTGGCGCCGCTCTGGGAACCTTTGGCTTGGTTGTCACGATGGGATGGCCCAAATGGTTTGACAGTAAATTCCCGGTCAATCCACAATGGCTGTTTTTTATGACCATCGTTGCCAGCACCATTTTTTACTGGTTCCTGTCAATTCTGGACAGAAGAGAATTTGACATGGACAAATTGCTGCATCGCGAAAAATATGCGATTGAGGAAGACCAAACGCATGTGGATATCCCAACGAAATGGTATGAAAGAATTTTTGGGATTACCCATGAGTTCAACCGCTTCGACCGTGTGCTTGCTTATGCGATTGTGGGTTGGTTCTTGATGTGGATGGGTGTTTTCTTCATCGGGATGATTTATGGAAAAATAGCTTCACCGGAGGAAACCGGCTGGGCCAAATTCTGGTACATTTACCTGTTTATTCTCTTTGCAGTGGCACTTGTGACGACGGTTCTGTTTACCGTGGGCGGTTTCAAAGATCTTGTATACTTGTTTAAAACACTGAAAACTCAGAAACGTGATTTTGAGGATGATGGGATGGTTTCCTCAAAAGAGAATCTCATTGAAGAATGATAAAAGTGCTGAAGTATCATTTTAATCAGATTGTTATCAAATAAGCGGTTAACGTAAAATGAATAAAATTTTAGTTCTATCTTTGCTCTGTGCAGTGCTGTCGAACAGCTTGTTAGCTGCAGAAAATGAAACGGTTCAGGCTCCCTATATCAACAGTTGGCTGGTTTGCGGCCCGTTTGACAACGCGGTTAATACACAAGACTTTATGCCCAAAGCGGGACAGTTGCTTAGCACAGGTGAAACTTCAAAGGAATGGGAATACTTTGACGATCGCCTGTGGAATCGCAATTACGATAATTATCAGGATTTGTCCGGCTATTATGCGGTCAAAAAAGGCATTGACACAAGGAACAAATACGTCTATGCACATACCTATGTTTACAGCCCCTCCGCAATGGATGTTCAGTTTTGCTTTGGTACCAGCGGTTCCAGTCGTCTCTTCGTTAACCGCCAGACTGTCACCGAACCCTCAACGCCGGCTGAGGTCCACCGGGACATGTTCAAACAGCCGGTGACGTTGAAAAAGGGCTGGAACAGTATCCTGCTCGAAATCAAGCACACGTATACGAAAGACACTAACCAAAACGGTGTTTACATTGCAAAAGATGCCAATACGAGCTATCTTGGATTCTACGGCCGCTTTAGTGATGCGCAAGGGGCTGGCGTTCCAGATTTAACCTGTTCGGTTACTGGCCAAAACAACACTTTAACCATCGATACGCAGGCCCTGTCTGCGGACGATGTGGTTCTTGATCCAACCGCCAAAGGCCGCGGTTTGCCGGGCAATGTCCTGCCTATTGGTTATCTGGAATGGCCCTATGTCTGGAACAAATCCCTTTACGGTAGTGCTGCCCGGCATATCATGGCAAGCCCTTATCAGTTTGGCGCAAGCGGTGGACGTCCGGGCTACCGCTGGAAAATCGTCTCCGGCGCACTACCGGACGGCCTTGCATTGAACCCGGCCGGGACTATCGACGGCTTCTGTGAAAAAATCGGAACATTTAACTTTATTCTTCAGGTAACCGATCAGAATTCCCGGACGGCCCGTAAGAAACTGTCCATCACGGTTAAAGACCGACCTACTCGCTGGTTTGAAGAAGGGCGGGTTGGGGCGCTAAGTCACTGTATTCCGGTTTACAATTTCTGGGTGGACGATCATTATTCAATGGACCTGTGGGCCGAACGGGCCAAACGTCAGGGACATTCGCTGGTCTCCATCGAATCATTGCAGCAGAATTATTACTGGCCATCAAAATTTGAAGATTCCAAACATCCACGCAACCTGTACCAGCCCAGAGATAAAGACGGTAAGATTTTGGACGGTCTTGAATCGGCTGCGGATGCGGTTAAACGCTATGGTATGCAGTTTGGCCTTTACTATGCCACTGAAGGCGGGGGGCTCCGGCACTATTCGACGGATGTTTTTGTGCAAAATGTCTCAGACTTGATCCTGCGATATGATCCGGCCTACCTCTATTTTGACGGCCCGCAAACCATGAAAAATGCTAATTATGACGTAATGTTCAGCAATGTCAGAAACTACAGCAGTGATATTATCATCAACTCAAACGTCTGGAGCAACCATGGGGAATATGGCGATGCCGACTTGGGGACGAGTGAGGCGTCGCATATTTATTCCAAGGCACATCCCGCACGGTTTACTAAACGTGTCATTGTGGAACCGTGGAAATCTGTGCATACAAAAAATAATCCCACTCCATATTATGCCAAGCGTGATGACTTCCGACAGGTGGCTAAAGAGATGATCATGAATGCCGGCCGGGGCTATGTGGACAACAACGACCAGATGCCTCTGATGAGTCGCGGCCCGAATTGGGACTCGCCGGAGGATATTGCTCAACGGTATCCAAAATCTGTGCAAGAGTTTGTTGATGTGCGTGAAGGTGTTGCGGGCTGGTTTGCTCCCGCGGGAAAGTCTGAACGGCACGAATCCACTACGGGAACCGTTCCCTATTTCCTGTCCGGTTGCGGCTATGAAGATGATGGCAAAGGTAACATCCAGCAGTTTGCCGGCGGCAAAGGCCCTGAATGGGGCTATGCAACGGCACGGGACAACAACATCTATCTCCATTTTATCCAGGGGCCGGATGGTAAAAAAGGATACCGAGGCGAAACCTCCGTGACCGTTCATCCTGTCAATGATATAGTCAAAAAGGTCTCATGGCTTAATGAAAATAAGTCGCTGTCATTTGATCAACAGGGCAAATCGCTTACGATTCAGTTGGAATCCGTCACGGCCGACCCGATTGATACGATTATTAAGATTGTCACTGACAGCAAACAGCGAAAATACAAGTTGACAAACCTGGTTGCAACCGGCGAGCAGTTGACCGCAAAGACACTGAAAGTTAACGTCGAAGGTTATATGACCTATCCGGCCCTGAAGGTGCCGTTTGGCGCAGGCGATATTCGCTTCGCCAGCAGCAATAAACGAGTGGCGAAAATCGACCGCAACGGTGTTGTCACCGCGGTCGCTCCCGGCAAGGCGACGATCACTGCCACTGGTACCTATGAAGCAACGACGGCTCAGGATACTCTGAACGTCATCGTTGACACCGACAGGGCCATCCGCGTTGATGATACTCTCATTGGTGCAGTCCTACGGGCCGGGGGCAAAGAAACATACGGCGAATTTTCAAGCTATCAACCGATCCCCTTCACCATCGAAGGGCGTTCAGAGAAAGGCGGTCCCATTGATCTGCGTACCGCTAATATCACTTTCAAGTGCGGCAGAGTCGATTATAATAAAGGGACCAAGCATCAGCCGGTTTATATTGAAGAAGTGCCGGTTTTGAAATTTTCCAAAGATTGCATGACGCCTGAGCCGGTCGAAGAACTGACACGTGTTGCTGCTTGGGCAGAGGTTAATTTAGATGGGCAGAAGGTTGTCACTAATAAGGTGTTTATCGACCTGATGCTGTCGTTCAATCTGTTAGGTCATAGCACCTCCATTACCGCAAGCGACTGCATAGAGGACTACACTCCTGACAGGGTTAATGACGGGATAACCATTGACCGCGATGGCTCGGACTCATCCAAATGGTCTGCATCCGCCAAGGCTCCTTCCTGGATTGCCTTCGACCTGAAAACCATCCGCGAAATCTCCGAAGTGAAAATTCATTTTAACACCCTTGAGCAGCGTTATATCAATACGCCGGATGTCATGGAGATTCAATCCAGCGAGAACGGGAAAGACTGGTTCACGGTCAAAACCGCCACGCCTCCGGCATGCGGCAGCGGAGCTTATTTTGATTTTTCCAACACATTTATTTTTAAGCCGGTCAAAACACGTTGGCTCCGCCTGTATTTCCCCGAGGGCAGTTCAAAAGGGACATCGGTTGATTTGCTGGAGATTAAGCTCGGCAAGAAAACTGTCAGCAACCTTGCCGTTTATGCCAACGCGACCGCATCGTCAAACTTTGACGAAAACAGATATCACTGCAGGATGGCCATCGACGGCATCAAAAAGATTAACGCGCAGGGGGAATGGGCCTCCAAAGACGAAGTGGATCCGTGGATTCAGCTCAACTGGGACAGCAGCGTCGCCGTCAACAAAATCGTGCTCTACGATAGACCTCTGCCCAATGCCAGCATATCGTCCGGTACGCTGACCTTCAGCGACGGCAGCACCCTTAAGGTAACGGACATCCCGAATGACGGTTCTCCCAAAGTTGTTGAATTTGCCGCCAAAAGAATCCAATGGATCAAGTTTCAGATTAGCGGAGGCCAGGGAAGTATCAATAACGGTTTGTCAGAGCTTGAGGTCTTTGGTCCTGACCGGTGACTTATATCAACACTTTTTGGCCGAATACCGATCGGTGAGATTGGAGCTTGCAGGTAAAATTTGAACTAACTATCGATTGTTTTTTTAGATATGGAAGAAAAAGAGTGGAAAAGAAGAAAGTAATAATTGTTGGAGCGGGAGCACGCGGCGTTGTTTATGCGAAGTGCTTAAATGAACATGCGGAGCAGATAGAGATTGTGGGTGTTGCAGAACCTCGGCCAATCTGGCGTGAACGAATGGCTGAGGAATACAATATCCCCGGCAAGAATGTTTTTGAAGACTGGGCAGAACCTCTTAAAAGAGGTCGATTTGCGGATGCCGTGGTCTTAGCGACGCCTGATAATTTGCATACTGAGCCTGCGATTGCGTATGCAAATCAGGGATACCATATTCTGCTTGAAAAACCCATGGCTCCCACGGCCGAAGAATGTCACCGGATTGCTAAGGCCATTAATGAGAACGGAGTCCTTTTTGCCGTTTGTCATGTGCTCCGTTACGCCCCATATACCCAAAAACTCAAAGAACTTCTGGCCAGCGGCTGTATCGGCAAGCCGGTCTCCATGCAGCATTTAGAGCCGGTGGGATATTGGCATCAGGCTCACTCTTTTGTTCGCGGCAACTGGCGTAATGAAGGCGAATCTTCATTTATGCTGCTGGCAAAATCGTGCCATGATCTCGATTGGATTTCTTATGTCATGGGAGCACTTCCTGAGAGGGTGTCGTCATTTGGCTCGTTAACGCATTTTCGACCTGAAAACGCTCCAGAGGAGGCTGCCGACCGTTGCCCGGAATGCGCGGTCGAATCGACATGTCCATACTCGGCGAAAAAGATCTACCTCGGTCTTTACGCTGAGGGCTGCAGAGAGTGGCCGCTGGATGTGATCACGCATGACATTTGTGAAGAGGGGATTAACACGGCGCTGCGGAAAGGGCCGTATGGACGCTGTGTTTTCAAGTGTGATAATGATGTTGTGGATCATCAGGTGGTGAATATCGAATTTGGAACCGGCCAAACCTGCGCGTTTACCATGACAGCTTTCACCAAGCCGGCTCAGCATCGAAAGACGACGATCTTCGGGACCGAAGGTGAAATCTATTGTGACTGCAACAATATTCATGTTTATGATTTCCTTACCGATAAGACCAAAAGCTATGATATTCGTGCTGAAGAGGAAATTGTCGGCCACGCCGGCGGTGACCAAGCTATGGTTGATGCTTTTGTGCAAGCGCTGGTCAATAATGATCCTTCTCACCTGAAATCCGGAGCTGATGAAACGCTGGCGACACATCTGTCTGTTTTTGCGGCGGAAAAGGCGCGTCAGGAAGGCTGTGTTGTCGAGGTAAAAACAGTGTGAAGTGGCTGTCTGTTGATATCTGAGTGCTGCGGACATGAACTTCCGAGGGCAGCTATAGTCATTTTTGAGAAGGTAAGATGAAAAAAAAAGCCAAAGGCATCATGATACCACACACCCACTGGGATCGCGAGTGGCGGTATCCCATCTGGAAAAACAGATCGCTGCTAGTCGATTTCATGAAGCAGCTGCTGGATTTGATAGAAACCGACCGGGAGTATCGCTGTTTTGTGACTGATGGCCAATGCGTGATGATTGAGGACTATCTTGAAATCTGCCCTGAAGAAGAGGAACGTGTCAGGCAGGCGGTTCAGGCGGGGCGGCTGGTGATTGGGCCTTGGTACACGCTGCCGGATCTGTATCCGCTGGACGGAGAGTGTTTGGTGAGAAATTTGCTCAAAGGGATTCGTTATTGTCAGGGTTTCGGAGGGCACTTGGGAATTGGATACAATTCATTCGGCTGGGGGCAGACTGCCCAGTTTCCGCAAATCTATAAGAGTTTTGGGTTTGATTTCCTCATCGCTGCTAAACGTGTCTCAAAAGAACGCGCCCCGTATTGCGAGTTCTGGTGGCGGGGGCCGGATGGAACAAAAATTTTGACCAGTCGGCTGGGGAAAGACGCCCGGGCCAACGGGTTTTTCCAGGCTTATATTCCCATCCGTCACGGCATCAAATATCTATCCGATGATTACCGGTTTAGATGGGGTAAAACTGGGCAGGTTTTTCACCATGCAGACGCTGAAAAGGCGTATCAGGATTATTTCCGGATCGACAAGGCAACCGGATACCATAAAGATCAGGTGAATGAAGCGTTCCAGACAGCCTGGAGTGCCATGGATGAAACACTGATGCCGGATGAACGGCTGATTCTGGTTGGCTCTGACTTTACGACGCCGCAGCCGATTCTGACCCGAATGATTCGGGATGCCAATAAACAGTGTGACGATGTCGAGTTCTCGATGGGGACACTTGAAGAATATGCCAAAAAACTGCTGGATCACCTGAAGGATAACTCTCTGGTGCCCGAGGTTCAGGGCGAACTTCGAGACGGCCCGGCCTGTAATACATCAGCCAATGCCCTGGCCACACGCATTCCGATTAAGCAACTCAATAAAAAAGTTGAAAATCTGCTTCTGCGCCATGTCGAACCGCTTGCGGCGTTGTTGGCGATGCAGGGCCATGACTACCCAACCGTTTTGCTGCAAAAGGCCTGGACATATCTGCTGCAGGCACATCCGCATGATTCGATTAACGGTGTGACACAGGACAAGAGCGTTGAAGATACTCTCTATAGGCTCAATCAGGCACAGGAGATCGGGGAGGTGGTCTATGAACAATCCATTGCAACTCTGATTCAGGAGCTGGAGTTGTCCGATCTTGACGAAGATGCTGTACTGCTGCTGATTCATAATCCCTTGCCGACGCCGGTGCGGGAAATCTTGAAAGTCTGTGTTGACACACCGAAAGAGGATAATGTATGGGAAGTCGAGATATTTGATACTCAGGGCCAAACACTGGACAGCCAGTTTATTTCCCGGCGTGAAATGACCTGTCCGGTCAGCGATCTGGAAGCCCGTCCCTGGCCGTTTTATTACGATCGGCACACCATATACATCGACCCCGGACAGATTCCAGCGGGTGGGTATAAGGTTCTGCAAGTCAGACCACGAACGCATTTCCAGCGACAGACAGAGTGGTGGCCTCAGATGCGAACCAGCCAAGGGCAGGACATTGCTCCGAATGCCCATACGCTCGAAAACGACTTTCTTCACGCGTCGGTTAATTCAGACGGTACTGTGAAGCTGACTGATAAGCAAACGGATCGCACTTGGGAAGATATTCATTATTTCGAAGATACTGGAGATATTGGCGATTACTGGGCCTATTACCCGCCGTATCAAAATCAGACATATATTAGCAAGGGAGGCCCGGCCAAGATCTGGCTTGAAGACAATGGGCCGCTGTCGGCGACCATTGCCGTTGAAATTCGAATGAAACTTCCGGTGACGGGACATCTGCCGGAGAAGTTTGTCATTGGTGAAAGTCGTCGGTCACAGGAACAGACCGAGGTGATAATTGTTACCCGGCTTACGCTCAAACGCAATAGCCGCAAACTGGATATTCATACGGTTGTGAATAATACTGCGGAAAGCCATCGCATCCGTGTCATGATTCCGACTGATATTCAAACTGACTATGCTAACAGTGCCGGTCATTTTACTGTGGACCGACGGCCGCACATCCCGCCCCGGGACAACGGTGGACAATTCTATCCGGAGATGCAGACGCTGCCACAGCAGACGTTTGTCGATGTAAGCGATGGGCAGAATGGACTGGCAGTGGTGAATAA
>JANQGW010000211.1 GCA_028282905.1 Sedimentisphaerales bacterium
AAGGAACCGTCACATCAAACGCAAAAGATGTGCTATTGCCAGTGTTATAGACGTACTCAATAATCTGACTTGTCTCCTGGGTAAAAACTTCAGCCCCGACGCCCAGACCATCATCACTACCGTCAAGGGTGATCTTACGAGGGGTTCCGTCCCAAGACGGATTAAAAACGGTGAACGCGTAATGCGTATTCACTTGCAAACCTTCAAGCACAATCGAAACAGTCCCGTTCCCAATCAGGCCCGTTGTAAGGATCTGACTGTTCGTACCTGAAACCTGGGCAGGACCGATTGCTCCGTTAGTTAGCCACGGTGACGTTGTTGTCATTGTAAAGGCTTTACCCGATCCTGCATCAGTGCCCGACATGTCGGCAGCCAAAGCCACTTGCGTCACCGTGACACCGTTGATATCGAATGAACCGTCCGCGTCAGCAATATCGACGACATGCGTGAACTCTTTTTCCGCCGAAAACGGTAGGTCGGCATCATCCGTCCACGCGGTCGGAGTAAATACCCCAGCCTGAACATTCATGGCCGCACATACAAACAAAACGAGACTCAATACTTTCATACTATTCATCATAAGAATCCTCCGAACAAAGTTAATAAAATATCTTCACATTTGAACATCACACAACACTTCACGACACTCCTTGAGACTCCAGGGATTACAAGGAAAAACTTATTCAAAAACACGGCCAAGTTAAATTCCTCAACAGAGCAACCCGACCCTGTCTTTAGCACAGTGGTCCATTACAGACCTCTGTATGTTCGCGCTACACTATGCAACTGTAAATTCCCCTTGCTCTAAAGCCTGTTTATTCCACGCTCAAAAGGGGGTTGACAAATAGCCCCCAATCATAATGCGCATGTTGCTTTACAAGAGGGTCAGCAGGATTCACTCCGCTGTCTGTTACCATTATTGTCAAAAAACGATCCTCTTGGGACAATTCAACTTCGATTTCCAGAACTTCACCCCACGTAACATCCTGCCGCATATACTTACGTTGTCCGTCAACAAGAATCCACACATCAGCCTGCCCGCCTACCCGAACAATCTCAGCGATACCGAAAAGACTGCGGAATGTCTTTATTTGAATGTCCGGATATACCGACCGAATATTTTGTAAGTCAAGCGTGATTCCGGAGTTAGCATGGAACAGCATATTTGACCGCACAGGGTTCACTTGGGTATCCATTCCGGCAATCCCCGCTAAACGTGACGGAACATTTCCCTGGCTAGCTAGCCGAACCATCAACTCTTCTTGCGCAATCCCGTTATCCTGAAATGATTGAGGAGCAAGCGGCATCCTGATGGACGTTGCAATGTCATAGCGGAAGTATGCCTGCGTCTCCGGACACTCGGTAAAAACATGTCCTGCTGAACTAACCTGCAAGCCGCTGCCGTTATTATCGGGAACAAATATACCATCAATAAACGGGGCACTAGCTACAGGGGTGTATTGGCCAATTCCATAGCGATCCTGGGAGATAAACGTCCTGTTATAGCGGCCGGTTTCGATATCCAATACTCGATGTTGAGCATTGAAATCAAATCCGGCACCTCCAGCGAGCATATCGGCAACACTATAGTTTTGTCCTCGCCAGACAGTGCCGTTTTCAGCATTAAAACGGCGGACAAAGCCTCGTTCATCCAAGGCAATGTCTTTGACGACTCCCGTCAAAGAATTAACACTTTTAGCCTGATTTTCAGTAACAAGCTGACTGATTCTTTTTTGTATCCCTACACCGGCAATCAAACTGGCTTTACCTTTAAACATGTGAAGGCCGCACAAACCGTCCCCTTCAACGCTAACGCCGAATTCGGTACCAAGATCAATAATGCTTGCACTGGGAGTATTCACTGTAAATCCGGTCGCATATTCGGAAACAATTGCGTGCATCCTGCCGGCTGTCATAAACAGACTCTTAGGACTTTCAATCTTGAAGGCAACCGGGGCTTCTACAATCACAACCGCTCCGTCATCAAAGGTGATTTCCACAATGCCCCGAGTTAATGCCAATTCATCGCCCTGTCTGAATAAATCGCCTTCCACAGGTACATTTTTGATATTCATCCATTCAGCATTCATAGAGTCGGTCAAAGCAGCAACCGTCGGACGGACCGGCGTTGATATAACCATGAGTAAAAGCATCACCATCGCAGCGATCGAAATAATGACTGTAAAGACAGAGGAACGTTTAATCACACGAGGAGCCTTTTCAATCTTTACCATTTCGACTGGCGACTTTTTAATCTCCAACTTTTCAATCTCAATTGTAGGAGCTGTTATTTCATCTCTTGCTAAAGCTTGCCATGTCGCAGTATCAAATTCAGAAATCGACAGATCCATTGTTTGTGAGAATAATTTTGTATCCGACAGCAATCTTCCATCGTAAGAGCCGCTTCTTCTAATGTCAGTGATCAGATCTGAGCAGAGCAAGAAATAATTAATATAAACCTGTTGGGCCCGCAAATCCTCCGCAAGAATCTCTTCAAGCCTTTGGAATTGTTCATCTGAAATAACCTCCTCGCGTAAGGCATGAAGTAAATCGATAAACTCTCGCATTTGGCTGTTTGTACGGTTCATAGTGCCCCAATCCCCTTCATTCTCAAAGAAATACAGCGTAAAAGCCGCTCATGCAGACGGTTCAATATTTTATATATACTATTTATATTGGTACCGGTGCGTTTGGCAACAACCTTGACAGAACCTCCATCCTCATAACGCATCTCTATCAGTTTTCGGTCAGAAGCCTTAAGCAGTTCCAGGCACTTGCCCAGTGCATCCGCCCGCAAATTGCTCCTTTGAACTTGTGTCTCAGCAACATCTGAAAGAGTTTCGATCAATTCATTAGAGAATACGCGCTCCCTTTTTTTCTTGTTCCGCATATGAGACATTACTTTAAATCGAGCAAACGCAATAGCCCACGCAAGAAAATCTGTTCCATGCTCAAATTCATCAAACTTTTCCCACAATAACGTTGCGACCTCTTGGATTACATCGTCAGTGTCAGATACATTCCTCAGCAACAACATCACATACGCCGAAATATTCCGCTGCGAAGCTGAGTACAACGTGACAAATCGATTCATTTTCTCTTCTGGAGATTCATTCAGCATAAAATAGTCCAGACCTAGCTTGAGTGTTTACTCTTTATAAAAACAATAACATTTTCACTGCTCTGTACCAAGATTCCAATTGTTCTCATTAATTTGTAAGAAAAATAAAAAAATATAAAGATTCTACATGTCATAAGTATGCCAGCTCAGTCGAGATTCTCATATTTAGGATGTACATATATAGTTTTAGTTACCTGACTGAATAATATATCATAGCTATTAAGGATACATAAAGGCATACCTCGCACTTTCTCGTCAATTCTGACCCACTATGACTCCTTCTGTTTCAGCATATCTGTTTGTATTCTAAACTCAGGACCTCAGCCAATTTAGACAATACACCACCGAAATGTCCGGTTCCAATCGCCATATGATGAGCCGGGCCGTAAGTCGCCCATTCGTTCATAAAACGTTTGGCACCAATGGAGAATCGATAACGGCTGTTTGTATTGCCAATCTCCAGTGTTGGGCCGGGAACACTCTCTCCTTCAGCAAACAGTAGCTTAACTTTGCCGTCGCCGTCCTGAACAACTGAAAGAATCGTAACCGGACCATGCTTGACCGACATTTGAATCGACAGCCCTTTTCCGGGCTTTCCGTGATAAATAGGCAGCGGAACGAGTTCCACTTTACATTCGGCTATTTTCGCATGGGCAGGCCCGTCATGTCCCAACATGACGATATCATCATTGAAATCTAGGGCGTAAAATTCTGAAAAGCTGCCACCTCGCCCCAGAATATCCATGATTTTCATAGCAATCACATTTTTGATTTCGCATTCGCCTGCCACGGGTACTCCGTGCATCGTTAACAGTGTATTGCCGGCAATCACAGAGGTTACGATGTCTTCATATTCATTCCCATCTTGACCTTCATAATAATAAGCCATACAGTTGAGTTTGTTCTTATACACCAGTTTATCGAGAGCGACTGAAGTTGAAGCCGCACGTTTCAGTTCGCCGAGGTCGCATGATGGATCTACTATGAAGTCATGGCTAAATTGGTCAAGTTTGGCACATATCGCTTCATCTGTGACTTCCCGTCGGTTTTTTGCCACTTCACACATCTCCAGAAGCTCAAAATGTGAACCGAAAACAGATGCCAACTGCGTCATATCGCTATAAACGTCCAGCATTCCACCGTAATAATGCCCAAGTACACCTATGCGCGTATCACGTAAAGCCAAAGCCACCTGCGCCGCTTTAATCCAATCGGATATTTCCGCCCACGCTTCATCATCATCCAGAGTTCCTGTCACAATATGATAGGGAATATTCGCACGATTGAACACACAGGCAATTTCGGGGGCCGAACACGCCTGACAATTAGCCAGCCATTCCCCCGTCATTTTGCCGCGATCTCCCATCTTATTTAAAAACTCATAATCTATTGCCTTTCTGGGTTGCAGATTGAGGACAATAACCGGAACTTTGGACTTCTGTACAACTGGCAGCACTGTGGAACTCAGAGCATAGGTGGAGACGTAAAGTAGTATTAACTCGACTTCGCTGCGGGCAAGCAGATCACCAACTTCACGTGCCTTTACAGGATTGTCTACAATTCCCGTGTTTATCACATTTATATCAGGATGTTTGCCCTGTACCTTTGTGGCAATTTTGGTCTGATTCCCCTGAAGACGGTCGAAGAGTCCCTCAAACTGTTCCCAGTAAGTGTCCAAACCGACACCATATAGACCAATATTCAATTGAGTGTTCATATCTTTTCCTTTTATTGTGCCGAATATTGTATTAACCTAATTTATTTCCATAACCTATGATAACAGTTGAAAGGATCAAGAATATCAATCCCATTGCAATCCACATCCGTGTTTGCCTGCCGGTACCTTTCCATTCTTTTATGAGAATTCCCCATAATGTACTAAAAATGATGATGCTTGCCATATGGAGAGTCCAACTCGAAAATTCATATTTTCCCATTTTTGTCGTTCCCATACTGTAAAAGAAAAACTGCATATACCATGTCAAACCGCCAAGAGCACAGAAGATATAGTTGCCAAGCAATGGTATTTTTTCATCGCTGGACGGGATCCCCACATAAACGCTTATGGTCTTCTTCTTTAACATCAGAAAGGAACACCAGACGAAATTGGTTGTGAAACCTCCCAGCAGAGCAACGATTAATACCGGTAAGTTCTGCCACAGCGACGGAGCTCCCTGCTGCACAGCCAGTTCACCTATCGACTTGCCCGCACTGAATGCATAAGCCATCGAGGCGCTCATAACTCCCGCGGAAAGAGCGGCCACAACTCCTTTTACGAAATTGAACTCTTGCACAGAATCCTTTTTCTGTTCGTCAGAAAGTTCCCTCTCTTTACACATCCCCGCTTTGCCGCTTAAAGCGATCCCCGCCAAACATACGAAAACTCCCAACAGAATGACCTGCCCCGGATTGGTTGTCAACAGTTCAACAATAGTAGGAATATCAGAAGTTCCGTCACCCAAAAATTGTTCATATACAGGAGGTATCAGGGTTCCAAAAACAGCACACAGGCCAAGTGCGATAGCATATCCCAGAGCGATACCTAAATATCGCATGGTTAGCCCAAACGTCAGGCCTCCTATCCCCCACAAGACACCAAAGAAATACGTCCAGAAAAGGACCGGCAACGGAATTTCTCTCAGTATCGAAAGTGTCTGCGGAACAATCAGCATTGCAAGTATCCACGGCGCGATAATCCAACTAAAAAAACCTTGCATGAGCCAGTAGTTTTCCCACGACCAATTTTGAACTTTTTTTAAAGGAAGATAAAAACTTGCCGCAGCCACACCTCCAATTGAATGTAACAGTATGCCTAAAAAGGGATTTGTATCCATGTTATATTGTTCCTTAATTCGTCAGTTATTTCTTAAGACTTTTGAATCTCCTCATCGCTGCAGTTTCACATCGGCTTCCAGATTGATTTCCAATATCGACTCGATTCAGAGGCCCACTAGCTATTGCCATATCTTTCCATTCCGTCCATTTACCTCAATAATCCACACCTGCGGAATACACCTGACATCCACATGCAACCGTTCCAAAACTTCTTCGTTGAGTTCGGCCAAGTGCTGAACAGCATCCATAATCTCATCATTTATCTTATTAGGCACTTGTATGAATCCCAGCCTGCCCCCCCCAAAAAACACACCTCGGTACCCGATCCGGAACTCCATAATTTAACGCATTAAGAGCGCGTTCACGGGATGTCATTACTTTGGGAAACGGGTGAAGGGGCTGTTATTTTGAATTTTCTCTAAACACTCTGGAGATGCTGTGACATTTATTTTCTTATTGAGCTGTTTTGTTTCTAGGACCATTTAACCGTCTTTCTACAAATCGAAGGCCTTCATCGTTCTCGCTTAAACTGTGGAATGCTGATCAATGATAATACTATTATCGGAAACATCACCCCTTAAAACAATACTTACTACCCTCCTTATTGCGTCAATCTCTCTGGCTTTCAACTGACCAAAGAAAAGAACAACCAAAAACTACACGCATATAAACCATTTTATATTAATCATTTATAAGACACCGTTTCTTTTACTTGATTTTCTTTATTGGCCATGCTATACTCACAGGGATACAATTACGTCACACGAGAATGTTTTTATTATTATTTTTCACTCTGCTGAGTTGATATCATGTATGAATTTTACCATTATTTGCCGGTTGACGATTCGATTATGAAGTTTGGACTCTACTTGACTGGTGTTGGACGAGGTGTTATTCCTTCAATGGACAACTATCCTCCTGTTGGTCATCCCAACATGTATGCTTTTGATTATCACCGGGGACGTATACTACCAGAATTCCAAATGATTCTCATTACTGACGGCCAAGGTATCTTTGAATCTAAAAAAACCGGTCAAGTTTCCATTGAACCCAGTACGCTCATCATACTTTTTCCGGACATTTGGCATCGTTATAAACCGGATGAACAGACCGGATGGAAAGAACGGTGGTTTTCAATTAACGGGGTGATTATTCATCAATTAATGGAACTAGGCCTCATACATCCGAGCCATGCTGTCCAGCAATTATCCGAACCGGAACATCTAATCTCAATCTTCGACCATTTCCTTGATCGAATTCATCGTAACCCAGCTGAAAATTCAGTCACCACATCATTAAGTACTATGGCCGTGTTAAGTGAGATAAGCGAGTTGATTGGGCCTTACGAGCATAGTATGGCTGAAGCAAAAAAGCAGCATAATAATAACAAGGTAAAATATTCGAAAGATGATCTGGTAAATTCAGTCCTCAAAATAATCTGGACACAGAGCCATCGACAGTTTTCTGTAGATTCAATTCTTACGCAGCTTCCGGTTTCTCGACGAACGCTGGAACGCCGTTTCCAAAAATTTCACGGCCATTCCATTTATGAAGAAATTATCCAATGCCGGCTTAGCCGTGCTAAAAGACTGCTGAAAGAAACCCACTTGCCTGTTAAAACAGTGGCTTACTTATCAGGTTTCAAGTGCGCTGAACTAATGCGGCGTTCATTTGAAAGAGTGCTTTCACAACCGCCATCCGAATTTCGACAACAGAACTCCGTTATCAATATCTCGGACGAATAAGAAAAGCATAGCTCAATTTTATCTTCGATAAATGCTACCTTAATTTTGATTTTCTTTATATTTCGTGTGTTTTCGTTCTTATGAATAGCTCAGACATGTTCTTGGTAGCATCTGTAATTATAAGAACAGACAAGATTTATACATAGCAAGCTCAAAGTTCGCACAAATTGTAAATTGGGTTCAAACACAAACCTCGCCCTTGCTTTATGACAAGGGGCCCCCTTCTGACATTATAGTACAGACAAGATCGCATGTTAAACCTCTGACCTGCTCCCCTAAAACTGATCCATTCAAAATGCGAAAAAATTGGGTATAATTTGCTTTTGAAAGGACAAAAAAGGATGAAAAAGACCAGATTTACCGAGCCGCAGATTGCCTTTGCCCTTCGGCAGGCCGAGTCGGGGATTTCGGTTGAGGAGATCACCCGGAAGATGGGCATCACCCAGGCGACGTTCTATCGATGGAAGAAGAAGTTTGCCGGAATGGGTGTCGCTGAACTTCGGCGACTCAAGCAGTTGGAAGAGGAAAATAAAAAGCTCAAGCGATTGGTTGCCGACCTGAGTCTTGACAAGGCGATGCTTCAGGACGTGCTGTCAAAAAAAGTTTAAAGCCTGTTCGTAAGCGTGCGATGGCTGAGAAGCTTCAGATTGTCTATCAGGTCAGCGAGCGACGGGCATGTCATGCCTTGGGATTCCCACGCTCCAGTCATCGCTACAAAAGCATAGCGGACAGGCAGGATTTTCTACGGATTCGGTTGCGGGATTTGGCAGCTACCCGTGTTAACTATGGCTATCGGCGGCTGCATATCTTGCTGAGGCGGGAAAGCTGGCAGATCAATCCTAAACGGGTGTATCGTCTTTATACCGAGGAAGGCTTAACGATGCGTCGAAAGCGTCCGAGACGACGATTTGTCAGCAGTACGGTTCGTCAGAATCGCCCGGCAGTTAAGTCAGCCGATGAGTGCTGGAGCATGGATTTCGTGGCGGATCAGTTGGTAGACGGCAGGCGTTTACGAGTCTTAACGATAGTCGATAACTTTACCCGTGAGAGCCTGGGATTATACGCGGCTCAGAATATCAAAGGAGATGATGTTGTGGAAGTGCTGGAGGATATCGTTGCCCATCGCGGCAAACCTGCCCGAATCCAGGTTGACAACGGCAGTGAGTTCACCTCCCGGTCAATGGATTTATGGGCGTATCTGAATACGGTCAAACTGGACTTCAGTCGACCAGGTAAACCAACGGATAATGCGTTTATTGAATCATTCAATGGGAAATTCAGGGCCGAGTGCTTAAATGAAAACTGGTTCTTGTCACTGGCCGATGCCCGTGATAAGATAGAGCAGTGGCGAGTCGATTACAATCAGCATCGACCGCACAGTTCGCTGGGAGATTTAACCCCGGCCGAATTCGCCGAAAGCAGCATTGCTTCCGGCCAGCCTACGGCTGACCTCCAGCAATGCTGCCAAGAGTTAAACAGCGTAAAATTCGCATAAAGAGTGGACCAGAAATGGGGGGCGGGTCATAACTGTGAAATACTCTCATAACAACTGGTACTAAAAACAGGGGCAGACCAAAACCATTGGAAAGCCCCCACTTTAAAGATGAATTATGATTAAAGAAAAATGAAAGACTCGCAGAAGAAAAAAAGGTATGGCTTGTAGGTCTACCGCCTGGATCATCTTTGCTTAAAATACTATAATATCCTACAGTCATTCCATATGTTGGTGTATCTTCAGATAGCTTTGGATAACGTATAGGCCTTGAAAGCCGAGATGGTGCAATTTTTTCTGATGCATGTATCAGAGCTATATCATGCTCTGCTGATGAATGTACAATTTCACATTTAAATAACCCATCGTATTTTGCAATAACCGGCCATGTATATCTCCTTGACATTTCTTCAATAACATGATTTGCTGTTAAAGCATGGTTGTCAGAAAGCATACAGCCTGTCCCGTGCAATCGACCTTCAAGAGTATCTGTTCCTCCACCGACATGACATAGAAGAGAATAATAAAGTTTACATGCTTCTTTAAACATTTTTCGCTCCTTAGCTGCTTATTTTAGGACACAGTAATTATATGTTGCTGCCGTTAATAAACTCGTTGTTTGACTTTTCATTTCTCATCTCCTTTTCCTTGATTTTATTTACCTTGGAACACACGCGGCATCATGGGGCGTTTCATTGCAGTCTATCAACCAGTTGGCTGCCATTAAAGCAAAGTCTGTAAGGGTAACTTTACAGTCGTTGTCAAGATCCCCTAAAATAATATAATCGCAGGGCTCGGAAGCAAGTGTCATTAGATATGCATGTTCTTCCCCATTAATAACACCGCACCTGTTCTGTCCCAGCGTCAAATGGGACAGTTAGGGATGGTTAGTGGTTGACACCTCAAGGTATTTCCTGCATGCAGGAAATACCTTGAAATCGACGAT
>JANQGW010000047.1 GCA_028282905.1 Sedimentisphaerales bacterium
TTCGCCGCCATCGCTGGGTTCGGCTTGATCCTGGAGCTTGATATACTCCGCGATCACCTCGTCAGTCACATTGCCGCTTGTGGCGACAAAATAGCCGCAAGCCCATAGATGACGGCCCCAGAACTGTTTGCCGATATACGGAAACTCCATCATGAGCTTCCGCGACGTCTTGCCTTTGAGATACTGCATAATCTTACTGGCCGACAAATTCGGCGGACAAGACAAAAACAGGTGAACATGGTCACGAGAGACATGACCTTGCAGGATTTCAATTTCGTTAATCCTGCAAATCTCCCGGATCAGTTCGCGTAAGCGATAACCAACCGTTTCGGTCAAGACCGGTTTGCGGTACTTGGTTATCCACACAAAATGGTATTTTATGTCGTGTCGGCTATGGCTTGATGTTCGGTAGTTTTCCATAGCCAAATTATAACAAGAACCATTAAATCCTCAAGGTTTCGCCTAAAGGCGAGGGTTTTAATCCCATCAACTGACAATAAGTCGCCATCGCTGCCCGGCGCTTTAAATTCGGTGTTTTTACCCCCGTAGTTTCCACAAATGCGCATCGAGTGACGCTTGCAAATGGTGGTGAAATATCTATAATCGGCTCACTATGGCAAAGAAATTAAAGTGTACGATGAAAAGTTTTGGGATATACGAGGCGTTTGACCGGGATAGTGCGGAGCTGCCGCGGTTTTTGAAACGGTCGGTGAAGGTGCCTGCGCGGATGGGGGTCGAGTTTGGCTATATCCTGCATATTACCGGCGGCAAGGGGAAAAAGCTGGGATTTGTAATTGACCATCCACCGTTTGTAGATGCCAAGACGGGTGAGATCGCCCCGCCATTTGTCGGTGAGGTGTTTATCAACAGTAATGATTACCGCTTTTTCCTGGGCGATACCATCTGGCTGCCGGTAGAAGATAAGACGGGGCCGTGGAAGCTAATTACCACTTGTGACGGAAAGACACTGGCGGCCAAGACGCTGACGGTGGTGCCGGAGGCCGAGTTCGATGACGACCATGAGGGGCACTATTGATTGATTATTGATTAATGATGATTGTTTATTGCTGTTAAGTGGTTTATATTGGGTTTGACTGATGGGCGGCGGTTCTTGTCGGCTTTACAATAGTATAAAGGATTTCATGATGTCTGATTATATGGCTTGTCCTGTGTGCGAGCGGAATGACTGGGAGGCGTTTGCCGAACGGGATTTTGTGAAAAGTGATATTGAGAAGATTGAGAGTTTTCACAAAAATGTTTACCGTTTCATGTTCGACGTGTGGTTTCCGGGGCAGACTGAAATCCACTTTCAAAATCTCTTTTGCCGCAACTGTGGGCTGATCAGCTTTTTTCCGCGGCCGACGATTGATGACCTGGATAGACTCCGACGACGTACTGATGACCCAAGCGAGGGCTGTCATTTTAACACGAATTTAGACATCGCCCGGCGGCGTTCTCGATACCTGTTTGATTATCTGCGCAGCCATCATCCCCTCAGTGATACCTGCCGTGTGCTGGACTACGGGGGCTGCGACGGCAACCTGATGCAGACTTTTTTAGAGGCTGGGATGAAATGCAGCCTGATTGACTATTGCACGGTGACGATGCCGGGGATTCAACGACTTGGTGATACGGTTTATGATCTTGGCGACAAAGACAGATTCGACTTAATCATCTGCAACCATGTGATTGAGCATGTCGCTGCACCGCGGGAGACGCTTGAACAATTGCTGAATCACCTTAGTGACACGGGAATTTTGTTTGTGGAAGTACCGATGGAACTGTGGAAATACCCACCGCTGCTGAAACAGACGAACCCTGTTACCCATATCAATTTCTTTTCGCCCAACAGCCTGAGAAATCTGTTTACCCAAGCCGGTGCTTCTGTGCTGCGATGCGAATTGGCTGAATCGCTGCATACCTCTGAAGACTGGAATCCCGCGATTCGCTGTATCGGACAAAAACGCCCCGCCGATGCGGGACAACCGGACCTTTGCAAACCGGACGGGATGGATTTTCTCAATCCGGGGGTAACTACGTATCTTCGCTATTATCTTGGCAACCGGCGAAAACTGAAGGCCGAGCTGGGGAAACGACTGAAAGGCGACCGGGGATAAATAATCTATTTGGCTTGAATATCGGAATATTACAGTCCCAGAATATTTTTGCCTTCTTTGAGGAGGTCTTGCCAGTTGACTTCGCTGAGGGTTGGTACGTCGAGGGTGCCGGTTTTTTTGAGGGGCAGGCGGGTGATGCCAATGACGGGGGAATCGATTTTGAGGCCGCCGGCGAGTTCATAGGGGATGGCGGTGCCGGGGCGGACATCGCGCAACGTGGCTAGTGCAGCAATCAGGTCGGAATAGCGAAACTCAACAGGGAGCGTGACGGTTTTGACGCTTTTGGCGGCAATCGCGGTCGAAAGGTCTGCGTCGCCAGCCAGCAGATTCTCGCCACGGGTGGTCAGCTTGTAATCGACAGCCAGCAGCGGCACATTCAGTGGATATGGATTGGTCAGTTCCACATCAAAGTTCAGCACGGCCGTTGAAGCGGTGACATTGCCGAAGGAAACGCCCTGCAACTGGGCGGTAGGTTTATCATACTGAAAGAGATTGCTGCACCCGCCACAGTAAATCAGTATCGCCGTCATCAACAATATATAAATCGTTTTCATGTTCTCTCCCGTTTATACAATGTCTTGATTATTTGAGCATTTCTTTGCATTATACGGTCTTTAGAACCATTCGCCCAGCCGAAAACAAGCCGTCATGAAAAATTATATAATGGCCTGAAACGGTTTGAGTTTTGTGATGTAATCGGCTATGATTTTGTTTGCGCAACAGGCTATCAAGGTATGACTTTGTTTTTGGGAGAATGGATTATGCGTTTTAATCTCATATCACAGGTGTTGGTTTTCACGGTTGTTTCTCATGGTTTTGCAGCGGATGTGCCGCGGGGATTTTTATTGCCGGGTTCGTCTGGGAAAGCTGCTGTCTGGTCGGCTTCGTCGGGAGATAAAATCAAGCCGGATACTTTGCCGCCGAAGGCAAAACAGGACGCCATGGTTATTCGCTCGGCTCGGAATGAGGCGGAGGCGGTTCAGTTGGTCATCCGCCCTGCCGCTGACCTGACGGGCTTGACGGCTGCGGCTGGCAGACTTCGCAGTGACACCGGGGATGTGCTCTCTGCAGAGGCGGTGGAGATTCTGCGGGTTGATTATGTGACGACGACGCGGGCGACGGACCGCAGTGCGACGGTGGGCCAGTGGCCTGACCCGCTGCCTCGTCTGGATGGGCCGATGGATTTGACAGCGAATCGCACACAGCCGCTTTGGATTCGGGTGACGGTGCCAAAGGAAGCGAAGGAGGGTGTCTATTCCGGGCAGATTCGGCTGAAGGCTGATAATTTTAGAGCTACGATTCCGCTGCGGGTGGAGGTGTATGATTTCACGCTGCCGGATCGGGCGAGTTGTACGACGGCGTTCGGTTTTTCGGCGTCGAATGTGTTTAAATATCACGGTTTGAAAACACAAGCTGACAAGCGGCGGGTGCTGGATAAATATTTTGCCAACTTTGCAGCACATCGCATTTCGCCGTATGACCCGGCGCCGCTGGATAAGATTCAGGTAACGTGGCCGAAGGTGTCGCCACCGCCGTCGCGGTTTAAGGATTGGCAGAATCTGCAGATCGTCACGAATGAGTCACACGGCGGTAAGGCATCGCTGGTGATTTTTGACGATGACAAGACGGCCAACAAGACGGCGGTTTATCAGCCGCTGATACCGATTCCGAAAGAGGGATTAACCTTGAAATTCGCCTGGCGAAACGCGCTGGCCGATGACAGTGCGTTGGTGACGATGAATCATTTTGATGCTGACGGCAAGTGGATGTCGGGACGGAACCGGGATATTCCGATCAAGAGCGGCGGTCAGTGGGAAGAATTTTCGCAGACGTTTACGGAGTTTCCGAAAGGAGCAATATCCGTACGGCTGCACCTGCGGGCGACGCGGTGGCGGGATGACGGGCTGTTTACGGGATTGGTCTGGTTTGATGATGTGTCACTGACGAATGCGGCAACGGGTGAAGAATTCATTGCAGGCGGAGACTTTGAAACGATCCGGCGAACGGAGACGGTTTTGCCGGCGGAGAAACTCAAACCGGTGCTGGATTTTGGCGCGTGGGATAAGGCGATGAGCCGGGCGATTGACGAGTTTCATTTTAATTCGTTTCGGCTGCGGATCCCGGGAATCGGCGGCGGGACGTATCATGCGATCAGCCCGCCGGGGCTGCTGGGATTTACCGAGGACGACCCGGAATACCGGATCATGTTCGATTCTTACTGCGGGCAGATGCAGGCACATCTGGACGCAAAGGGCTGGACGGATGAGGCGTATGTTTACTGGTTTGATGAGCCGGGGCCGGACCAGTACGCGTTTGTCAAGCACGGATTCGACAAGCTCAAGCGGGCTTGTCCGGATATTTCGCGGATGCTGACCGAGCAGCCGGAGCCGGAGCTGTTTGGCGGACCGAATATTTACTGTGTGATCTCGAATCTGTATCGGCATGAAGCAGCCGAGCAGCGTCGGCAGCATGGCGACCGATTCTGGTGGTATATTTGTACCGGGCCGAAGGCGCCGTACTGCACGCTGTTTATTGACCATCCGGGCACCGAGCTTCGGGTGTGGCTGTGGCAGACGTGGAAGCGTAATATCGAGGGAATCTTGATCTGGCAGTCGAACTACTGGACCAGTTCGGCGGCGTACCCGGATGCGGCCAATCCGCAGAATCCGTATGAAGACCCGATGAGCTGGACGAGCGGGTACTCGACGCCGGCGGGCAAGCGACTGCCGTGGGGCAACGGGGACGGACGGTTTATTTATCCGCCGGCCGCGGCGGCAGATGGCAAGCCGACAGCACCGGTACTGGACGGACCGGTGGACAGTATCCGCTGGGAGATGCTGCGGGATGGGATCGAGGATTATGAGTATTTGACGATTTTGAAGCGGCTGCTGGCCCAGAAGAAGGCGTCGCTGGATGAAGCAGCTTATGCGGACTACGCTGCCCTGCTGACGGTGCCGGAGACGATCACGAAAGACCTGACGCATTTTACGACGGATCCGACGGTGATCGAGACGCGGCGGGACGAAATTGCGCGGGCGATTGAGCGGCTTTCGGGACGGTAGAATATTTACCACAAAGGACACGAAGAGCACGAAGGCAAATAAATAAATTTCCGAGGACGTCGATTTCTACAAAAGATTTGCAACAGTATTTGGGGCTTGATGTCTTTATTTATGAGCGTATGATACTGTTTTTGGGAGTTTTTGCGTATAAACCATTGTTCAATTGAGGAGTGCGCCATGAATGAGTCACGTCATCACTCGGAACGGGAAGAACCGTTCCAGCCGGGAATGTTTACGCGCGGGCTGGGGTATGTGTGCGTTGTGATCGGGATTGGCATGGGCGTGTGGCTGTTTTTCAAGGTGTGGGGGTTTATTGAGGAGCCGGCGTTATTTCAGCAGTTTCAGCAGCTGATCACCGAATCGCTGGAAGCGGCGGTGAACACTGCCGATGGGGATGTAAAGGTGCTGATCCCGTTTGAGCCGATCGGGTACCTGCTGCTGGTGATCTTCATCGGGATCATGATCCGTATCGCCGGGATGTTTTTGGGTCACGGTGCCAAACTGCTGAGCCGGGACAGTGATACGTATCTCAAAAAGATGTCGAAAACACAGGACCAGATGAATACTAAGATCGATAAGATTCAAACTGGTTCGAATAACGGCAATGTATATGTGAACAGGGACGCTATATAAAATGAAGTAAACCGCATGAGTAATATATCCTGATTTTACGAAATTTTGAGAAAATCCGGACATGGGGATTGAATTTTCCTGGTCTGCAGCAGTGAATATTGTTAAATTATCAATTTCGTTAGGAGGAATTTATGTTTTTTAAACGTTTAAATGGGAACTGTCAGATTCCGGGGAGAGTAGCCACCATGCATATGCTTCAATTACTCAAGACCAGCAGGTCGATTATTATAATCATTAGCATCATTGCTATCGGAGGGTGCCGGACTGCTCTTATTTCCAAGACAGAAACAGCTGCTAAGACGAGCACAAACACGAGCTACACGTCTACAGCACGCGCCGTCGAAGGTATTAGAGAGTGGCTTGTGTGCGGGCCTTATGTGCCGAATTCTGTTACGCATGACGATAAGCTGGTTGCCGGATACGATTTTGATTACCTTAAAGCAGTTGCCGGTGAGACGTCTGTTCTTCCTGCAGAAGGCGATCGAGTCAAGTACGCAGATGCGGAGTTCAGTTGGAGGCGTTATCGCTCGCCTGACAATGCTATCAATTTCGGTGATGCTTTCAAAGAGTATGGGGATCTGACGGGAACAGTTGCATACGCGTATACAACCCTCTGCCGAAACAATGTGGGCAGAATATATCTTGCTGTTGACAGTGTCAATAGTGTAAAAATGTTCCTTAATGGCCAATGTATCCATGACAGACTGGTAACCCGTGGTGTCCGGAAGAAGGAGAGCATTGTGCCGGTATTCCTGAAGGAAGGAAAGAACCGGATGCTGGTCAAAGTCCTGAACGGATCGGCTGCGAGCAAGGTTGGGGTGCGTGAAGTGACGACTGCTGAAGCGATTACAGAGTTCGAGCAGACAATCGCGTTGAAATATCGTCCTGTATTTACGGGTAACGCACTTCCTGAATTCGACCTGGATATCCCTTACTGGGTTCGTGATCTGGTGGGACCGTGCAGGATACAGGTCAGGTATTATGACGGCGATTACAATGAGGTGAAAGAGGCGAACAAAGACGGCCGTTACGCAGCGATTGTCGAAATTACTCCCAAAGTCGGCAAGTCACTCAAACGTTATGTGACACTATTTCGCCAGCCTCAGACTTTTCGCTGGTCACGTTGGAAGTGGGATTCATTTGAGGGAGAGCTTCCTGAAGAGCTTGGAATTGACCGTCAAGTGTCTCGACAGCAAAGAGACGTATTGGCGAAATTTGTTCAATACTGTATTGCCGATAAGACCTATGACAACAATCGATGGCATGAAATATCCAATGCTGCGATTGTGTTTGCGTGGCTGTATGAAACTTCGCCATCCGATCCGCCTGCAATACAGCGTACAGATGCATGGGCCAAAAATGCTCACTGGTGGGTGGGGCTCCGGAAGAAACTCGGGGAGCTTGACACGCGACGTATCGTGAAGCTTCCGAAGGACTACGAGAAGGATACAAAAAAACGATGGCCGTTGCTTATGTATCTTCATGGTTCTACGCCGCGGGGGGAGGATCTGGAACGGCTGAAGATGTACGGCATTCCAACCATGATTGCCGAAGGATACGAGTTTCCGTTTATCGTCGTTTGCCCTCAGTGTCCCAATGGAAGGGCCTGGTGGCCGGCGGAGTTGGCATCGCTTCTGGATGAGATGGCGGCGAAGTACCGTGTCGATCCGGACCGTGTGTACCTGACGGGCATAAGCCTGGGCGGTCATGGTGCGTGGGATTTTGCGACGGAATATCCTGAGAGGTTTGCGGCCATCGCGCCGGTGTGTGGAGGTGGAGACCCACGCGACGCTGAACGAATAAAAGACATCCCAACCTGGGTATTCCATAGCGCTAAGGATACTATCGTGCCAATTGCGAGAAGCGAGGAGATGGTCAAAGCAATGCGGGATATCGGGGGCAAGCCAAAATTTACGGTCTTTCCGGATGCGGGACATAACTGCTGGGTGGAGACTTACAAGAATGAGCAGTTGTACGAATGGTTTCTGTCGCATCGTCGGAGCCAGCGACAGCCGAACCTAAAGGACGGCTAAAATTTGAGTGTCAACAAGTCTGTCAAGATTGTGCTGACGAAAAGATATTAACTTGGGGTGACCTGTGACAGTGAATTGTTCATCCCTAATCAAAGTAATAACGAATGATTCGAATACGAGAGATTGCATTACCTTTTGATCATGACGCTGCGGCGTTGGCGGGGGCGGTTGCGCGGAAATTGGGGATTGGGGTTTCGGCATTGCGGGAGTTGACGGTGATTCGTCGGGCGATCGATGCGCGGAAGAAGCGTCGGATTCTGGCGGTTTATACGGTGCATGCGGCGGTCGATGATGAGGCGGCGGTGTTATCGCGGCTGGCGAAGGATGGTCATGTGACGGAAGCGCCTTCGATGGCGTATGTGATGCCAACTACAGCAGCCCCGAGCGGCAGTGCGGAGATGGGAGATAAGGGGAATTTAAGCCACACGGAAGACGCGTCGTGTCGCTTTCGCTCCACGCTGCTGCAGCCTATCATTGTGGGCAGCGGGCCTTGTGGTTTAATGGCAGCGCTTGTACTGGCGCAGGCGGGATTGAAGCCGGTGCTGATCGAACGGGGCAAGGATGTGACCGCGCGGGTCAAGGATGTGCAGGCGTTCTGGAAATCCGGCGTGCTGAATCCAGAGTCGAATGTGCCGTTCGGTGAAGGCGGCGCGGGGACGTTTTCGGACGGCAAGCTGACCACACAGATCAAGGATAAACATAACCGGGTGCGGAAGGTTTTACAGGAGTTTGTCGCGGCTGGCGCACCGGAGGAGATCTTATACCAGGCTAAGCCGCATATCGGCACAGACAATCTTGTGCGGGTGGTCAGGCATATTCGTGAGACAATCATTGAGCTGGGCGGGACGGTTCGGTTCGAGACGAAGCTGACCGGCATCGAGATACGGGATGGTGCGGTTACGGCGGCGGTTCTGGATGACGGTGAGACGATCGCGACGGATACGCTGGTACTGGCGATCGGTCACAGTGCACGGGATACGTTTGAGATGCTGCACGCGGCGGGAGTGACGATGACGGCCAAGCCGTTTTCATTGGGCGTGCGGATCGAGCATCCGCAGGGATTGATCGACACAGCGCAGTACGGCGAGTTTGCGGGGCACCCGAAGCTGGGGGCGGCCGAATATAAGCTGGTGGCGCATTGTGAGAACGGGCGGTCAGCGTATACGTTTTGTATGTGTCCGGGCGGTGAAGTGATTGCCTCGTCGTCGGAGCCGGGGCAGGTGGTGACCAACGGGATGAGCATTTACAGGCGGAACCGGGCGAATGCCAACAGTGCTTTGCTGGTGGGGGTGACGCCGGACGATTTCGACACTGATGAACCGCTGGCGGGAATTGAGTTTCAGCGGCGATGGGAGCGTGCAGCGTTTGAGCTGGGCGGCGGCAATTACAATGCGCCTGTTCAGTTGGTGGGCGATTTCCTGTCAGGCAAAGCATCAACGAAATTGGGGAAGGTAGCACCCAGCTACACACCCGGAGTAACGCCGTGCGATTTAACGGAGTGCCTGCCGGGGTTTGTGAGCGAGACGCTTCGGTTAGCTTTGCCACAACTGGATAAAAAGCTGCGAGGGTTCGCGATGGACGATGCGGTGATGACGGCGGTGGAATCGCGCAGTTCGTGCCCGCTGCGCATGGTACGGGACGAGACGCTGCAGAGTGTCGGCCTGCGGGGACTGTATCCGGGCGGTGAAGGCGCCGGGTATGCGGGAGGGATTGTTTCGGCGGCGGTTGACGGAATTAAGATCGCTGAGGCTGTCTGTCACGCTCTCTAACCTCTTTTTTGCCATCAGCCTCCGTCAAGACTACGGCTCGACAGGCTGAATTAACACCGATTACCACAGAGATGAGACTTTGGGTTCTTTGGCCCTGCTTATTCAAATGAAACATTTCAATTACATTTCTTATGTTTTTTTCAAAGGAGGATATTATGGCTGGACGGAATTTATTGACGAAGAAGCAATTGAAGCTGATCGATGCTTTGGCGAACGGGCAACCGCTTTCGGGGATTCTTAAGCGGGAGAATATTGCGCTGGCGACATTTCGGCGATGGTTTTTCAGCGAGGCATTTGATCAGGAGCTTCGGTTTCGCCGGGAGTTGATTCAGCAGCAAAGTGCCCTGCTGCTGGAGCGTAAAGCGTGCAGTGCCGCTAAGAAACTGGTCAAGCTGATGGACAATGAGGAGAAACCGGATGTGGCAAGGCGGGCGTGCCTGGATGTTTTGAATCTGACGAACAGCAGTAAATCGACGGCTGACGCGTCAGCGGTTAAGTCTTCCGGGCCGGCGACTGTTACGATGGATAAGCGTATGGCGGCGGCGATGCTGGAGCTGTTGGCTGAGCAGGCTCAAAAGAAATAAAAAGTACCCCGACTATGCCGGGATGCTATTTAAATAGATTCCTCGCCCCGGATCGGTGTCCGGGGTGACAATACTGCGCTCGGAATGACGGTGAAGATTGCCAAGGAAAAGGAGCAGAGCATATTAGCTTAATTGACAGATCGGTTTGTAAAATACCGGACGCCGGTGAGCGGTTGAGTGCTGACCGGCGTCCGGATGCAGGTACCTCTTCTACCTGGCAACTTACTATTATTTAGTGCCAAGTGGAAGGATGTTTTTGAAACTCAGAGATAGACCGGATGTTTGAGACGCAGCACCGATCAGAGCATCGAGGTTATCGACGGCCTGTTTCATGGTGCGGGCCTGCTGACTCATTGTTTCCGAAGAATCCGTGAAGTTGCGAATTTCGGCCACGTACTGCTGGGTAATATGGTCGATAGACGCCATCGACGCATTGAGCTGCTCGATGCCCTGTGACTGTTCGCGAGAGGCGCCGGCGATTTCACTCAGCAATGTAGCGACTTTGGCGGCACTGTCGCCGACCTGACCAAAGGCCTTGTTGGCCTGGCTGACCAGTGTACTGCCGCCGTTGACCTTGGTTGTCGTGTTGTCGATCAGGACGGAGGTGTTGTCGGCGGCGTCGGCTGACCGCATAGCCAGATTGCGTACTTCTTCGGCGACGACGGCAAAGCCCTTGCCGGATTCGCCGGCACGAGCGGCTTCGACCGCGGCGTTCAGCGCCAGCAGGTTTGTCTGGAAGGCAATCTCGTCAATGGCCTTGATAATCTTGGCGGTTTCTTCGCTGGATTTGCTGATGTTGTCCATTGACGTGATGAGCTGGTCCATGGAGCTGCTGGTGGTTTGAACCACGTCGTTGGTCGCGTTCATGAATTCATCGGCCTGGTTGGCATTGTCGGCATTGCTCTTGGTCATGGCAGCCATTTCTTCCAGCGCTGAGGAGGTTTCCTGCAGCGACGCGGCCTGTTTGGAGGCACCATCGGCCAGCCCCTTGCTGGAATCGGCAATCGCTTCGGCGGCTTCGCTGACCTCGCTGACACCGGACTTAATGGTCATGACAATTTTCTGAATCGAACGGGTGATCGACTTAATCATCACCAGCGACAATACGACAAACAGCGATACACCTGTGCAAACCACAGAAGCAACAATCGTTACCGCCAGCTTCTTTTGGCCGGCAATCGCGGTTTCGGCCTGGGCGATCACTTCTTCGGTTGTCTCAAGTATATCTTTGCCCAATTCATCGAGCTGGGTCACCAACTGCGTTTGCTGCTGACCGCAGGTGATGGACTGTTCAATCAGTCCGAGGAATGTCCCCAGCGACGACTCAATGGCTTTGGCACTGGCGACCATGTTGTCATTATTCATGACATTGGACAGTTCCACCAGTGACAGAATATATGTTTCGGCATTGCCCTGCGACAGTTCCTTAAACTGATTGATATAGACCGAATCGCCGGTTGCGAGGAACTGGTTTTGCAAATTCTGGAGCTGCAGGAAGACGATCTTGCAATCTCGAATCACATTGACCAGTGCCATTTCGGACGTGCCCAGATCTTCGCCCTCCATCTGAAGCTCAGACTGTTTGATTTCCAGTTCGCGGCCGATGACATCCAAAGACGTCAGTGACTGCTGCATGGGTTCGGTGAGTTTGCCCTTCAGGGTATCATGATCGGTGTGAACGGCCACGACCTGCTCGAATGTCTCGCAGTACTGGTTGAAGGCCTGCTGAATGTGCTCGACCTGCTGGGCGGCATTGTTACTGAGTTCCAGGCTTTTGAGCTCCTCGATGACGGCTGTAACCTCATTCGAAGAGGTATCGAAGTCCTGTTTCAGTGACTCGGTGTAGAATTGCAGATAGGTCTTTTCAATCAGGCGGTTTTGCCCGACTTTTTTGGCGGCGATGTTCAGTTCATTTTTCAGGTGTTCGCTTTTTTCGATACTTCGAAAGCTTAACAGCCCGCATGCACAGATCACCAGTATCACAAAAATTGAAAAACCTACAAATGCAAATAGTTTCTTTTTCAAACTCATTGCATAAATCCCCTATTATATACGGATGACACACAGTTCCAGAAATTATCAGGCAGACGGTGTAAAACCGCCTGCCTGTGAGATGCTGTTTATTTGCTGCCGACGAGCTTTTTGACTTTATCTTCGGGCATGTCATAAACGCCGCAACCGATGACGATTTCATCGTTTTCGCCAATCTTGCAGATCTTCACATAGGAAACCTTCTTGGATGCTTCCTTCTGACCGGGTTTGGGCCACATGTAAGAGACCCAGCCGGACTCTTTTTCACGGACAAGTTTGTTCATTTCTGCGAAGAACAGTTTGCCGGCTTTGTCCTTGAGGCCCATGACGTTTTTACCGTTGAGTTTGTACTTGATGGGGTGCATGCGGACAACGCCCTTCATGTCGTGAATCCAGAGATAGGTGCCGGCGAAAATAAATTCGCTGTCTTTGCCCTGGAGCTTCTTGAAGCCTTCGACGCCTTCGACCTTGAGCATTTTCGCGGCGGCTTCGACTTTCTTGACGATCATCTCGACGGTGGGTTTGGTGGTCGCGGTGGATTTGGCCTTGGCTTCACTTTCCTTAGCCAGCTTTACCTTGGGATCTTCCTCTTCGGCAACAGCCGTTGCGGCGACAGCAACGAATGCCACACATAAGGCGACACACAGAGACTTTTTCAGTACGTTCATAATACTCTCCTTTAATGGTTGACAATGGCCCTGACGGACCGGTTTCAATGACACACACATACACAGTACTTGCAGCAAAACTGCTATCCCTTATGACAGAAGTCTATCGTTTAGTCTGAGCCGCAACATTATTGACAGGAGAATTTTGTGACGGCAATAGAAGAGTAACAAACTGAGGATTGGGTAAAGTTGCCTATCCATTGCCCTTGGAAACACTCGATTGAAAATCACAAAAAGCCATTTCATCTCTTAAAAAACATATTATGAGACCTGTGGTAAATACCGGTTTTTTGAATGGAACGACACGATATTGTGTTTTTTATGAAACTGTCCGATAAATGATACTTTGCAGAGAATCGTTTCCGTAGAAATCGTATAAGGTTTATCATGGTCGATGTGTCGTGTATTTTATTGACATGCGATGGGCAATTTGACATAATGCAAGTCGGTCGTACAGGAAAGTTATTGACGCGATGAAAAGTCTATTTCGGTATTGTGTTCATCTTAAAAAGCAGCGGCATCAGCCGGGGCGGGCTGCTGATACATTTCCTTTTTTGATTCGGGTGTTGTTTCCGCTGATCGGTTTGCTGGCGTTGGTGTGGTTTCTGGTTCGCGTGATTCCCAAGCCGTCGCGGGCGACGTATCCGTGTCAGCGGATCGCGTTTCCGCTGGCGTCGAGTTTTGTGATCTGGCTGATGGGGCTTGTCGGGGCATTGTCATTTTTCCGCAAAGGTCAGCGGCTGCTCGGGCGGCAGAGAAAATTAGCGGCAGTGTTCTGCGGGATTGTCGGTGTTGGCTGTTTATGGCTGGCGTTAACGAGCGGTTCCGGCGACACTGCGCGTGCTTCCGAACCGGTACCCAACTCCCCTATCGGTACAGCAAAAGGTATTTTTCCCGGTCGGGTGGTGTGGGTGCATGACCCGAACGCGACAAGTTGGGTCAAAGACGGCGACGGATATTCGTGGCAGCCGGAATATACCTCGCAGGTGCATGTTGACGCGATGGTCGCCAAGTCGATTCGGCAATTAACGGGCGAAGTCACTGACGGCGCAGCGTGGGATGCCTTGTTTCGGCATTTCAATATCGAACACGGCAAAGGTGACATCGGCTACAGCGTGGGTGAAAAGATCGTTATCAAAGTCAATCTGACCACGACGAATAGCGGCACACATATGGACCCGACAAGCTATGACAAAACCAGCTACCTGGACAAGTCTGACACTTCACCGCAAGTCACCCTGGCGGTCATCCGCCAGTTGGTCCTGAAAGCCGGCATCGCTCCGGAGGCTATTGCCGTCGGTGACACGCTTTGTCACTATCCGAATCAATGGCGAAACCCCATCTACACGGAGTTTCCGGAAGTCATTTTCTTTGACAGCCGCGGAGAAATGGGACGCACGCTCAGCGTCCCCTCGGATATCCGGCAATACTGGTCGGACCCGGCTCCGAACGCCTATACGTATAATGACTATGTTCCGGTTCTGTATGCCGAGGCGGACTACCAGATTAACCTGCCTGTGCTGAAAGGTCACGGCGCGGGTGTGACGCTGTGCGCAAAAAATCATTACGGCTCCTACAATCGGATCCCTGCCGATACAACGTATTACGACCTGCACAAGACGCTCAGTGAACTTGACGGCAGCCACCAATACAGTGCGCTGGTGGATATCATGGGGCACCCGCATATGGGCGGCAAAACCCTGCTGTATTTGATTGACGGCCTTTACGGGGGCTACAAGTGGCGAGGTACGCCGTACCTGTTTGAAAACGCACCATTTAATCATGACTGGCCGTCGAGTGTGCTGGCTTCGCAGGATCCGGTGGCGATCGATTCGGTGGGTCTGGATATTCTCTGGGACGAGTGGCCGCATATTGTGCAGATCGCGGGAGTCGATACTTATCTTAAAGAAGCGGCTCTGGCGAATGCGCCACTGTCGGAGACTTTTTATGACCCGGACGGGGATGGAACACGGCTGGACAGCCTTGGCGTGCATGAGCGGTGGAACAATCGGTTTGACCGGCAGTATTCTCGCAACCTCGACCCGGAAAACGGGACGGGGATTGAACTGGTGTATATCAGGATGACAACGCGGGCGGGTGATCTCAGTTCGGATGGTGTGGTTGGAGCGATTGACCTGATGCAATTAGCTGAGATGTGGCTCTGGATGGGCCAGCCGGGGCAGGTGCGAGAAGATTTGTATCCGGATGGGGCGGTGAATCTGAAGGACTTTATGATTTTGTCAACGGAGTGGTAACACTGATTTCTTTCGCGGATAAAATTAAACGCTGATTCCGCTGATTGGAATGATTTTAAAAACGAATGGACGGGGGATGGAATTTTACCACCGAGGACGCTGGTTTTAGACGGGATTGACAGGATATTTTTTTCGACAGGATTACCGGATTTACATCATTATTAAGGTATCCCGACTGCATCGGGATGTCGGTTTAAATAGATTCCTCGCCCCGGATCAGTGTCCGGGGTGACATTACTTCGCTCGGAATGACACATTGATTTTCGTAATGACTGTTTTCCCGATTTGCCAATGATTTGGTGATTATGTGGATAATGGGTATGTTCGGGGTTGGTGGCGTTTTGCGACGCCGGAGGAGCGGCGGTGTGGGGTGGTGTCGGGTTGTTTTTTTCCGGCTTTGTGTGTTTTGAGGAAGGTTTTCAGTTTTTCGATGATCTGCGGGGAGGGGTTGTTACCTTTGCCGAGGATGATCAGGGTGAAGTTTTCGGCGAGGATTTCTTCGGGGCCCCAGACGTAGTGGGTATTCTGGCCAACCATTTTGAAAAATCCCATCGCGTCGGACATGTTCAGCAGACGCGGCTGGCCCTCTTGGAACTGAGGCTGCCAGCGGTCGCCCTGCTGGGTCAGCACGAGCAGCTTGGTATCGACGGAGGCGGCCAGACCGAAATCGGGAGTGTTCGGGTCGTAGGGCTGATGGGCCAGCGTCAGCGGCATCACCGGCAGGGTTTGGTCTTTGTACGGAATCTCGACGTAGTAATTGTTCAGCGGCGAATCGGGATTGGTGATAAGGCGATGGGTGATTGACGATGGCAGGTCGATTTCGTTGCAGGGTTTGAAATCGAGCACGGCGTACAGGTCAGTGCGCCAGTCGAGATTGTAGCGGGAATAGACGTGGAACAGTTCGTGGGCGAGCAGCGGTTTGAACTTGGTGCCGAGTGGGAAAATCATGGCCTCCGGGAAGACGATCGACTCGCGGCGGCAGTAGGCGGCTCCCTGCATGTCTTTGCCGGTGGTTTTGATGAGGACGATCTTATCGGGCAGGCGCAGACGGTATGGTGCCAACTTAGGATAGAGTTCATTAGCGGCCCAGCGGACCATTTCCTTTTCCAATTCGTTCCAGGGTTGGACCTGGGATTTCAGGTGGTTGAGATATTGGTCGGTGGTGACGGGCTCGGTGGTTTTGAGGGTGACCGCTTTGATCCAGGGGCTGAGAGCATCGGTGAACATGTCTTTTTCGGAAATGATCTTTTGGCCGGTTTCGACATCGGCGAAGATGAGTTCACAGCCGGGCTGGATGAAGACGCCCTTTTCCCGGGGGTTGGCCACTGCGATGGTTGTCGATAGAAGTAACACTGCCAGCAGCAGCCAATGTTTTTTCAAGCAGTCTTTTTTTGGGCACATAGTCAATCCCCTTTCTGGAATTATTGTAGCGGATTTGGGGATAATTGTCGAGTCCAAAACACGTTTGTTACGTTAATCGATAGCCACAGAACTGCCTCAGCGAAAGGCTTAGGCGTGACAGGAATCACGAATTAACACGGAATCGGTTATGTGATTGATTTTTGGATCAGTTTGAAAGCGTCTCCGACGGTTTTGATGTTGTCGATTTCTTCGTCCGGGACGAGGATGTCGAATTCTTCTTCAACCATCATTGAAAATTCGACATAATCAAGACTGTCATAGCCGAGGTCGGCGGCGAAGTTTGAATCGAGCGATACCTGTTCAGCGGGCATTTCGACCTGGTCGGCCGCCAGTTTGATGACTCGTTGACTGAGGGTTTCAAGTGTTTGTGTTGACATGGTTTAACTCCTGCTTGGTTGGGTGATAGTTATTGATCGCGTTGACCAGTTTTCGGATGGTTTTGAAATCCGGCGTAGTGCGTCCCTTTTCGATCCGGTTGAGGGTTTCGACGCGGACGCCGGCGAGGTTGGCCAGTTTTTTTTGCGACAGGCCGGCGTTTTGGCGACGCTGGAGCAGGCGGTCGGCCAGACGCTGGTCGCTGATGTTCATGGCGTCGAGTTCATCTCGGCCCCCTTCGGCCGTTTGGGGCTGCGTTAAGGCCCGAAATTCGTCTTCCAGGACGATAATGTACCATTTTCCGTCCAGTTGGACCCGTTGATAAGCTGTTTTATTGTTTTCCATAATTGACTAATATATAAATATTGACACAGAAGTCAATATTTAGGTTTTTGACGCAGATTTTTGCAGATTGAGATGATTTGAGACATAAATGGCAAATAATCGGTGCGACATTGGAAGCAAAACCCCGTCAAACGAGTTGACAGGGTTAAACTCAGGCGAAGATTGGCAGTCAAGTGGTGAAATGCATCGTGTGGCTATTGCTCCACGCTTCTGTTCAACCGTTTTGCTTTTTATGGTGGACTGTTGGTGTTTTACATAAATTTTACACTTTCCTGTCAACCTTTTGGGTACTATGATTGTCTAATAGGGTACAGCGGGACAACTTGTATGACTGAAAACACAGATCGAAACCTGGTAGATGCACATTTACGGGGCGAGCCGGAGGCGTTTGAGACGCTTTTGGGTCGGTACGGACCGTCTGTATTGGGATATTTGACGAAAATGACACATAATCGGGACCAAGCAGAAGATATTTTCCAGGAGACGTTTCAGCGGGTCCATACGCACGCCGACCAGTTCCAGGGCGAGAACCTGAAGCCCTGGATCTTCAAGATCGCCACGCATGCGGCGATCAATGAGTTCCGCAAGGCCCCAAAGGCGGCGGTTATCTCGCTGGATCAGCCGGCTGGATGCGCCGACGGGCATAATTGCCCGGCACCGGCAGCAACACTGGCGGCGGCGACGGATGAGCCGGTTGAGCAGCTTCAGCGGGACGAAAAGCGGCAGATGGTGCGGCAGTCGCTGGCGAAGCTGCCAGAAAAGCAGCGCATTGCACTTATCTTAAACTATTACCAGAAAATGACTTATAAAGAAATTGCCGAGTCGATGGGCTGTTCGGTCGGTGCGGTTAAGACGCACCTTTTCCGGGCACTGAAACGACTGGCGACGTTATTGCCGCAGCCTGTCGGAGAACCTTAAAGGCCATTCTGATATAAAGCTCTTTGAAATGCCGTCCCTTCGGGACTCAATTAGTTGTTATTGCCCATTTCCGGGGGTTTACACCCCCGGCTACTGTGTTTTCGTCCCTTCGGGACTTTTTCTGATTGCTGTATTTTCGCCCTTTTAGGGCTTTTTGGAAGTATAACGAGGTTTAGAATGAAACATCTAACCGAAGACATTTTGATTCAATATGCGTTTGACCTGCTGGAAGCGGAGGCAAAAGCCGATGCAGCCGGTCATCTGGCTGAGTGCGGCGAGTGTGCGGGGCGATTGGAGCAGATTCGGGTGCAATTTTCGGCACTGGATGTGCTGGAGGCGGAAGAGGTTTTGTCGGATGAACTGACGGCACGCACGCTGGGGCAGATTGCGGCGGGTAAAAACGAACCACGGATGGACACGGATGGACACGAAGGTGATAAAGCCGGTGAGACGGCGGTACGAGGGCCGCAGCGGTCTATCTATATTAGGTGGATTGCTTCGGCGGCGGCTGTGCTGGTTGTGGGAATCATAATCTGGAGTCCTTCGCTGAAGAAGGCAAGGCAGGCGGGTCAAAGCCCTGTACCTATGCAAGAACACCTCGCCATCGTTGCAGAATCGGAATCGGGTGAGACCTATGAATACGCCGCGGTGCGCAGTGATAAAACCAAAGAGCCGGTTGTTGCTGTTCGTCAGCCGATGGATGTTTCGATGGGTGAGAAAGTTGCAGATGTCCAGGAAGACAGTTTAGGGGTGGATGATGGTGATGTTGTTGTGGCGATGAATGGTGCTGTAACGGAGACCACAATCGATGGTGTGGTTGCGGACCGGTTGAAGCATGAATGGGTTGATAAGGGAACCGGCACTGATGCAGCATTGGGTGTTGATCAGGACTATACGGTTGCCGCAAAGCCGGAAGGAGGGTTGTTGAAGGACAGTCGCTCTGCCCTGCCGGCAACCGCAGCCTTAAAAGACAGTGAGTCGAAGACCTCTGTTTCTTCTGCGGCGGTTGGCCGTGGTGCGGAGCGGTATTATAAGGCTGAGCCGCTTGCCAAGGCTGCCGGCAGTTTGGGGACTTCGGTACACAATCTCAGGTTTGTATCTGCGGATGCGATTCCGGACGTGGCTCCGTTTGCACCGGCCAGTGCGATTGAACTGGTCGTGCTGCCGAAGCCGGACAAGACACAGGTGACCATTTATAACAGCGCCGATTTGACGCTTGTGCAGGATACGCGGAAGCTGACGCTCAAGCCAGGGTGGAACTGGCTGCAGTTCATGTGGGATAATACGCTGATCGACCCGACGAGTTTGTCATTGCGGCCGCTGGCGCATGATAAATACATCGATATCGAGTTGATCTCGTACCCGGCGCGGCTGAAAGACATCGGGCGGTGGCTGATCCGTTCTGAGGTGGAAGGCGCGGTGCCGTTTGAGATCACTTATTTCGCAAGCGGGTTGAACTGGCGGGCGTTTTATATGGGGACGATGAACGAAGACGAAACGGCCATGAACCTGAAGGGGTATGTGAATGTGTCCAATCATTCGGGGCAGGATTTTGTGAATACCCAGACGCGGCTAATCGTTGGCGAAACGCGGCTGATGGAACAGATCAGAACACTTGCGCAGCGTCAGCGTCCGTATGGGCCGGAGTTTAGAACTCGCGGCGCTGCCATAGAAGGATTAAGAACAGATTGGGCTTTCGATACAAATGATGATGGTAGAGTTCAGGTCGACTTTGCCTTTGGCGAAAGATTTGCAGGCTATGCGGACAGCGGTGTTGTGAAAAAACTTGGAGAGCTGGAGATTAAAGAAATCGAGAAAAAGGGGCTGAGTGAGTATTTTCTTTATACGATCGAGGGGACGGAGGATTTGACGAATCAGTGGTCGCGTCGGCTTCCGAGCTTTGATGTGGCGGAGATTCCCGTCAAGAGTCTGTATAAATATGATGAGATGCGGTATGGCAAGGAAGCCGTGCGGTTTGTGTCGTTTACTAATGATGACGAGCATGAATTGGGCAAGACGCCGATACCGGAGGGAGCGATTAAGATCTACCGGAATTTGAATGAGGTGCAGAATCTTTCTTATGTCGGCGAGAGCAGTTTGAAGTACATTCCCGTCAATGAAGATGTGGAGTTGAATCTCGGGCCGGCACGACTGGTGAAGGTTGAGCCGGTGCTGATGGAGACGCAGACGGAGAACTATCTGTTTGACAAAAAAGGCAATATTGACGGCTGGGACGAGATCGAACATTACCGGGTGACGGTGACGAATACGCGGGAGATCGCGATCGACCTGGAGTTCACCTGGAATATGGGCACCGAATACTGGGAGCTTAAGCTGACGGATGCCGGTGGTGCGGTGGAGTATAAAAAGCATGATGCCCGACGGGGCCGGTTGACGCTGACGGTTGGCCCGCGGTCGGAGTATGTCTTTGAAGGCCAGACCCGCAAGTACCGGGGCCGCCGGGGTGAGATGTATCTTAAAAAACAGAAAGAACCACGAATGGACACGAATTAACACTAATTGTTTTTTTGTGAAAGCTGGAGCTATGACATTGAAAAACACATTTTCGGCAACAATCTTGGGATTCTATCTTTGTTTGGCCGGAGGCGTTTTTGGCGAGACTGACATTTCAGACAGGCTTTCCAATGAGGCTGGACGGGAGGCAGCACTGCGGCGTGTGGACATTCAGGCCGAAATCGAAATGCTTGACGGTCACCGGTGGGCCGGGAAATATTACTATGGCGACGGGACGGGGATCAATGTTTCCCTGCGGATCGCGCCGGAAGCGGGCTACCTGATCGAATGGCACGGCTGCCAGGGGCTGTATGACCGCAATTATGGAGATGTTCGTGTTCAGAATGGAAAGCTCAAGCTGTCATTGACTTTTTCGAACAATCAAAAAGGATTCGAGGAAATCGCCGAAGAATTACACCTTGTTGCATGGGGCGGCCGCACCTATTTGATCCCGGAAAAGGACATGCTCAAGTTCTGCGATTCCATTGATGCCAAACAGGAACCCCGCCGGGACATTCACGGTTTCCATCTGCTCAAATGCGGCGATGAGAAAAAAAAGGTGACCGGCCTGCCGACAATCCCGGAAGTCTACGAGCGATACCTTTTAAACTATCCCGTCGCAGCCACAATCACAGCCATCGACACGCCCACCCCGTCGGGAGGCGTCGCTGACACTGAATTTAAAGATTTCCAAGTCACATTGAATGCCGGCAAAGAATCCGGTTTATTCAAAGGGATGACATTGTATGTCATTGAGCCGGACGACGCTGTCGGTTCGATGATCATCACTGAAGCTGACAGCGATTCTTCCCGGGCCACGCTCAGACGCGGGGCTAATACGGGCCGCCTGCCTCAAGCCGGCGACCTCTGCGCGACGGTCCCTCGACAGAAACTGCAAAAACGAGTCATGTTTGACAATTCAGTGTCCAGCAAGGACAACAATCCGAACCCAACAACTGCCGCAAGCCCTGACAAGCTGCTTCAACAGCCAATCGACTTGTCCGGCTTCCATGAAACGATGCCGTTTTCAGACGCAATCGACAAATTACGAAAACAGACTCAACCCGCATTGCCGATCGTCGTCATGTGGAATGATTTATTGGAAAATGCTTTTGTTGAAAAAGCGTCACCGATAGGTTTCAATGGAAATGGGATCTATTCGATCCCAGTCGAAAATGGATTGAACCTGCTGTTACATTCTGCCGCCTGTGGAGGATTTGCTCCTTTACGCTACGCCGTCCATGACAACATGATTCTGATCGCCACGGAATATTTCTTTCCTTCGACAGACGAGGAATTCACATGCAATATCTCGAAGTCACTGAAACTACCCGCATCGACAGAAATCGAACAAAAACTAAATATAATCGTCTTTTTTTCATTCTTTAATAAAGAGACGACTGTGAAAAAGACAAAATCCGAAGCGGTACGCAAGCAGCTTGACAAAACCATCAGCCTGTCCGGCATCAACGCTAAGATGTCTTTTGAGACGGCGATTTCATGGCTAAGGAACCAGACACAGCCGCAACTTCCGGTCGTTGTTATCTGGAGCGATCTTAGCGAGAATGCTTTTGTCGAGCAAGACACGGCCATTGGCTTAGATATTGGCGGAATTGACGCATTGCCGATTTCTGAAACGCTCTATCTGATTCTTCAATCAGTCAGTTGCGGCGGACTTTCTGAATTAAAATACCGGATCGACAACGGGATTATTTTTATCGCGACCAAAGGCGGCTTTATGTCAAACATGAGTGGAAATACGAGTAATATTTCCCGGGATTTAAAAATACCTGATTCGCCACATATTCAAAAAATGCTTAAGCAGTCAATGGATTGTTCTTTTTTGACTCCGGACACAAAGCTTGAAGAGGCAATCGCACAGATCAGCAAACGGGTCAGACCCACTCTGCCCGTGGCGGTGATGTGGGGAGATTTAAGCGAAAACGCGTTTATCGAAAAGGACACGCCGATTAATGTATCAGGCGGCGATTTCCCTCCGTTGTCTCTGGCCAGCGGGCTGGATATCCTGATGTGGAGTCTGTCTTCAAGCGGATTTGCGAAAATTTCATATTTCATCGAAGAAGATACGCTTGTTATCACCTTGGCTGAGCAGAATTGTGCGTATCACTTCTATCGCCTCAAGCCTGCTTACAAAGCTCGGCTGGCAGCGATTAAACAACAAATCGATCTATCGGAGTTGTCGGATAAAACCTCCTTTGAAGACGCTATACAATCTCTGGCTGAGACCCTAAAGCCCGCCATGAAAGTCAAGGTGCTCTGGGACGATCTGGAAAAGAACGCATATATTGAGCGTGATACTCCAATCCGTTTTTCCATCGAAAATGCTCGTCCCGTTTCTGTTGACTTTGCACTTCGCCTGATGCTGTACAGTATTGAAAGCACAAAGATTGACACACTGGATTATGCGGTCACTGGTGAGGAGTTGATCATTGCGACAAAAGACACCATTGCAAAAATGACAAACGGACCGGATGCAGATCAACAAAAGGAGCAAGGAAAATGAAATCATCCATACTGGTATTGGTTTGCCTGTTGAGCTGCGTTTCGGTTGCGCAGGTTGATCTGGTGGTTTTGCCGGCGAGTGAGCGGTCGCAGGTGACGATTTATAATTCGGCGGATTTGACGCTGGTTCGGGATACGCGGCGGCTGACACTGAAACGCGGGGTTAACACGCTGCAGTTTGGCTGGTCGAACACGCTGATCGATCCGACGTCGATCAGCATTCGCCCGCTGGCACAGGCGGGCGCGATCGATGTGCAGTTTCTGACATACCCCGCGCGGGTGCGGCAGGTCGGACAGTGGCAGATCGATTCGGAGATCGAGGGTGCGATGCCGTTTGAGATCACATATTTTATCAGCGGACTGAGCTGGCGGGCGTTTTATATGGGGACGATGAATGCTGACGAAACGGCCATGAGCCTGAAGGGATATGTGAATGTGTCCAATCATTCGGGGCAGGACTTTGTGAACACTCAGACACGCGTAATCGTCGGTGAAACGCGACTGACCGAGGCGATTGCCACGCTGGCACAGCGACAGCGACCTTACGGGCCGGAGATCGCGAAAGACAAGTCCAGAAGCCTTAAGCTCGGCAGCGGTATTGTTACAGTGACCAATGGGAATGTACCGTTCCTGAGTGATTTGCCGGTGACCGGCGGGCATTATTGGGGCGACGGTGATGTTGATTTTGATATGGCCGGGTTTGTGGTTAAGGGGATTGAAAAGACGGGATTGAGTGAGTATTTTCTTTATACGATCGAGGGGACGGAGGATTTGACGAATCAGTGGTCGCGGCGGCTGCCGAGCTTTGATGTGGCGGACATTCCGGTGACGAGCCTGTATAAATATGACGAAGGCCGCTACGGCGGCAATACCGTGCGGTTTGTGTCGTTTGTTAATGACGCCGAGCATGAACTGGGCGAGACGCCGATGCCGGAAGGCGCGATTAAGATTTACCGCAATCTGAACGCAGCGCAGAATTTGTCGTATGTGGGGCAAAGCAATGTCAAATATATTCCCGTGAATGAAGATGTGGAACTGAATCTTGGCCCCGCCCGGCTGGTGAAGGTGGAACCGACGCTGATGGATCGCAAAAGTGAGAACTATGTCTTTAATCACAAAGGCAACATTGACGGCTGGGACGATGTGGAGACATGGCGGCTGAAGGTGACCAATACACGGGATATCCCGATCGATATTGAGATCACGCGGGATTTTGAGACGGATACGTGGGAGCTGGTTTATACGGACACGGCATCTTCGGCCCAGGACAGTATTACCTATAAGAAACATGATAAGAATCGCGGGCGGTTTACGTTAACTGTTTCGCCTCGGTCGGAAAAGACATTTGGTTATACGGTGACGAAGTATCGCGGCCGCCGCGGAGAGGTTTTCATTAAACAACAGAACAGAACCACGAATAAACACTGATACACACTAATTACAATATTTCATGATAAAAACAAAATGAGAATAACTAAATCAAATCTTGTTTTGATCGCTTTATTGACGTTTGCAGCGTTTACCCAAACGGCTCAGGCAAAGATACGTCATTTTTGTCTGTATGAGCTTGCGGAAAAGAGCGATGTGGTCTTTACGGGCAAGGTGACGACCGTTTCAGAAAAAAACGCCAAGGTTGTCGTTAAAGATGTTCTTTTCGGGGAACTGGCAGAAGAGAAGGTCAGTGTTTCACCGGTGCAAATCCGTTCATGCATTATGCTTCATAAAAATTTCAGCATTGATGAATCGGTGTTAATCTTCGGCACCCAAGAAAGCAAAGGTCGTGTGATGGTTGTCGAAGCCGGACACGGCAAGCGGTCACTGAAGCCCGAAAATCAACTGTCAACACTTGCCACCGTCAAACGTATTCTCGAAATAAACCGCTTAGACGAAGATGCCCGCCACAAGGCAATGTTGAGCGAGGTCAGGAACTCTGATGCCCTGATGAGAATGGAAGTGCATCGTTATATCGTCAGCCGGATCGCACATAGTGACCAACGAGACCGATACAAGGATGAACTGGTGGCACTGATTAAAGATCCGGACCCGCAGGTGCAGCGAACGGCCCTGCAGGCTGTCCAGTATATCCGGGATGATGACCTTGTTCCCCTGCTGGCGGAGTGCACACAACGGGATGACATACAGATCATTGAAGCGGCCAGCATGGCGCTGTCGCAGCATGATACGCCGGAATCGACAAAGGCACTTATCGCCCTGACGCGGCATGAGAACCCGAAGATACGCATCCGCGCAGCTGTTGACCTGGGCAACGGTATCACGCAGCCGGAAGCAATTGAGGCGTTAACGGAGCTGCTGGATGACCCGGATGTTGAGGTTCGGGCCATGACACCGCGGCGGTTTGTAAAATGGTTCCGACGCGGCCAGGCCGGCGAAGTGATACCCCAACTGGTCGAGCTGCTTGAGGATGAGAACTGGCAGATACGTTCGAACGCCGCTCATGCGCTGGGGGAATATCGAACGCATGAAACCATCGGTCCGCTGTTGGAGACACTGAAAAAGTGCGGCCCCGAGGATGGGAACGTCCGATGGATGACACTGAATGCCCTGTATTGCCATTGCAGCAAAGGCGGTGCTCGTGAACGAGCAATCGTGGACGATCAGATCGATCTGATCGCAGGGATCGTCACCGAATCGACACCGGAGACGGACTACCGCACATCGCTTAACGCCATCGGAATTCTCAGCTGTTCATCGACTGAAGAGGCAAAAAAAGCTCTGAAATGGGCCGCCAAGCATCATGACAAAAAAGATATCCGAAACTATGCTAAACGATGTTTGAAAGATGAGTACAATAAGACGATTCGAAAGTGAGAGAAAACAGAACCACGGAATGCACGGAATCAAAAAAGATAAAGGATATGATCATGAAAATGACAATCAATTTATTCTTATCAGCGGTCATTTTAACAAGCGGTCTTGTTTTCGCTGACGCCAAAGAAAATCGCCGCTATCGTCCGACGGATCAGATGGCGACAACACCGTCGATTGTGAACGTGTCTGAAAAACATCAGCAGGCGGGCTTGCAAAAAGCTCAGGACAATGTTGTGTCGGGCAATACGGAATTTGCGTTTGAGCTTTATCAGCAGCTTAGGGGCGAGGAGGGCAACCTGTTTTATTCGCCGTACAGTATTTCGACGGCGCTGGCGATGACGTATGCGGGTGCCCGGGGTGAGACGGCTGCGCAGATGGCGGAAACGCTTCACTATTGGCCAAAGCAGAAGCCGTTTCATACGATGTTTGGGTATATTATCAACTTACTAAACCAACTGGAGCGAAAAGGCGATTGTCAATTGTCGGTAGCTAATGCTTTGTGGGCACAGAAGGATTATCCATTTCTGGATTCGTTTGTGGAATTGAACAAACGGCATTATAAGGCCGGGCTGGAGAATGTGGATTTTATTGATAATACCGAGCGAGAAATATCTCGCCAGAGAATTAACCGGTGGGTCAAAGATCAAACGCAGGATAAAATTAAGAACTTGATCCCGAAAGGTGTTTTGACCGATCTGACGCGGCTGGTGCTGACGAACGCAATCTATTTTAAGGGCGACTGGGCAAACGCGTTTGACGCGGCCAAGACGAAAGAGGCTCCGTTTTATGTAACGCCGGACAAAAGCGTAACTGCCCCGCTGATGTTCCAATCGAAAATGTTTGAGTACGGCCAGACGAAGCAGGTGAAGGTCTTGAAACTGCCGTACAAAGGGGATGACTTGAGCATGGTTGTGCTGCTGCCGCGGGGAGGTCATACGCTGGCAGAGATTGAAGAACAGTTGACGGCTGAGAAGTTCCGGTATTGGAGCAATCTAACCGGGCCGAGCGAGGTGCGGGTGTTTTTGCCGCGGTTTAAGATGACGTCGAAGTTCAGCCTGAATGAAATACTGGCTGATATGGGAATGCCGGATGCTTTCGGCGGTAAGGCTGATTTTTCCGGTATGGATGGCACGAAAATGCTGTATATCTCGGCGGTGCTGCACAAGGCGTTTGTGGAGGTTAACGAAGAAGGTACTGAAGCGGCGGCGGCTACGGGCGTGGTGATGACACTGAAAGCGATGCCGCCACGGCCAAATGAGTTTCGGGCGGATCGACCGTTTGTGTTTGTGATCAAAGATAATCATACGGGCAGTGTGCTGTTTGTCGGGCGAGTGACGGATCCGACGAAAGAATAGGAACCGCAGATTTCGCGGATTGCGCAGATTATAAAAACTAAAGAACCACGAATGGACACTAATAGACACGAATTAAAATTAGGCAAAAAACTACATTTTGAAAGGAATGGAATTATGAAAACGCGTATGATAATTTTGGTATTGGTTATTGGGGCGATGTTTGCTCCGTTTGCTCAGGGGCGGACGAAGCTGGTGGCGCTGCCGGAGCGGGATGCTACGATTATTCGGCTGGATAATCCGAACGCGACGCTGATCGAGGAAGAACGCGTGCTGACTTTGCAGAAGGGTTTGAATAAAGTCGATTTCTCCTGGAAGGCGGTTTCGATCGATGCGGACTCCATCCGGCTGACGGTGCTGGATCACCCGGACAAGGTCAAACTGCTGAATGTCAGCTATCCGCCCGGTGAACCGGCACTGGTCTGGGAGATCGCCTCTGACGGCGACTATGCCGAGACCGTTCGGATCAGCTACCTGCTGCGGAACATTGACCGTCTGGTAACGTATAAGGCGATTGCCGATAAGGAAGAAACGCAGGTAAACTTAAAGAGCTACCTGGTGCTGCGGAACTTTTCCGGTGAGGACTTTGAGAAGGCCCGTGTGCTGCTGGACTACGGCGAGCCGAAAGATGAATTAGGCATCGACCATGAGGAAACCAAGCGGATGCTGTTTTTGAAATCGCCCGAAGTGCCGATCACGAAGATCTGGACGTGGGACGCTGCCAAACTGCCGTGGGATCCGGAAGAGCTGGAACACCGCAACATCGGCGTACCGGTCAGCTACCGGATCGTCAACGAAGACAAGAGCGGCCTTGGTGAGTTCGCGATGGCCGGCGGCAAGGCACGACTGTTCCAGGATGACGGCTCGGGCAGTACGATCTTTTTGGGCGAAGACAACACGGCACTGATCCCGGTGGGCCAGAAGACCGAGCTGTATGTCGGCGACAGCCGGGATATTGTTGTAACGCAGCGGAAGATGAAGGATGATAAAATCCCGGTGCACAAAAACAACAAGGACCAGGTCGTCCTTTACAAAACCAATGAAGTCATCACCGCCAAGATCGAGAACTTCAAGGACAAGCCTGCGACACTGACGATGATCCAGCATATCGGCGGCCAGTGGGAAATGAAGGAATGCACGCTGGACGGCAAGAAGGTCAAATACAACCGCAAGGATGCTTCGACACTGGAATTTGAGATCGAACTGGAGGCCCGCAGCGATGACGGCCCGGCCGAGCGGAATCTGAAAATGCATTATAACAGGCTCAATGTGCGACCGTAATCAGGAATAACAGGAATGCAGGTAGATAGGAATGTAGGAATATTCCTGTATTCATAAAATCCAGGAGTCTGAAAATGAAACAGTATATAATTATTTTAATGGTTCTGTCTGCCGCAGCGGTTGCTAAGATTGATTTGGTGACGCTGCCGGAGCGGGATATTACGCAGATGACGATCTATAACTCGGCTGACTTGACGCTGATTCGGGACGGTCGTTCGCTGACGCTGGCCGAGGGCGACAACCGCCTGCAGTTTTCGTGGGCGGGAACACTGATCGATCCGACGAGCTTGTCGATGCTGCCGAAGGCACATGCCGGGGAAATTGATGTCGCGGAACTAACATTTCCAGCGCGAGTCAAGAACGCGGGTATCTGGAGCATCCAGAGTGAAGTTGCGGGCAGTGTGCCGATGGAGATCACATACCTGACCAGCGGCCTGTCGTGGCGGGCATTTTATATGGGGACGCTTACGGAAGATGAGAAAGCGATGCGGCTGCAGGGATATGTGCGCGTCAGCAACAACTCCGGCGAGGATTATGAGAACGCCCAGACCCGGCTGATCGTCGGACAGGTGCATATTCTTGACCAAATCGCCCAGTTGGCCCGGCGTCAGCAGCCCTATGGCCGGCCCGGTGAACCGGTGCCGCATCCAAAGGCAAAACGTGAACCCCAGAAAGTTATGCTGGGTCGTGAATTTAGAAGAGCAGGTGTCGCTTTTGACGCCCTCATAGAAGCCCCCAAGGAAATTAAGAAAGAGGGGCTGAGCGAGTATTTTCTCTATACGATCGAAGGAACCGAGACGATTCCAAATACGTGGTCCAAGCGGCTGCCGAGCTTTGACGTTGCAGAAATCCCGGTGGTAAACCTGTATAAGCACACCGGCCCGGGCAATCGCGGCGTATATCGTTACCTGAGCTTCAAAAATGACACCGAGCATGAACTGGGTGAAACACCGATCCCGGGCGGTAATCTTAAGGTGTATCGTAATGTCGATGAGTTGCAGCATCTGTCCTATACCGGCGCATCGAATTTCAAGTATATTCCTATCGGCGAAGATGTTGAATTGAATCTTGGTGCGGTGTCGGACGTGATTGTTGAGCCGACAATGATGGACTACAAGACCGACAACTATCGCTTTGACCGCAGGGGCAATATCGACGGCTGGGATGAGATTCGTACGGTTCGGCTGACGGTTAAGAACACCCGCGATATCGACGTGAAAATCGAATTGAAACGCAACCTGAACACGCAATACTGGGATATCAAAAACAACAGTGTTGCGAAGAAGGCCTATGAACAGGTTGATATGGACACGGTCAAATATACCCTGACGCTGGAACCGGAAACCGAAAAGGTTGTCGAATATGTTCTGACGACCTACCACGGCAGCCGGACTGAAGGCAGGGGTGCTTGAATTGCGACCCCCTCCCCCCTTCGGGGGACTCCCCCTTAACAGGGGGAGAGTTGATAGAGTTTTGATATGAATATGGAGTTTGATATGAAACGGATAATTTTATTAATTACCTTAATGCTGTCTGTTTCGGCTGCGGCGAAGATTGATTTGGTGACGCTGCCGGAGCGGGATATTACGCAGATGACGATTTATAACTCGGCGGACTTGACGCTGATCCGGGATGGGCGTTCGCTGACGCTGGCCGAGGGCGACAATCGCCTGCAGTTTTCGTGGGCGGGAACGCTGATCGACCCGACGAGCTTGTCGATGCTGCCGAAGGCGCACGCTGATAAGATTGATGTGGCCGAACTGACATACCCGGCACGCGTCAAGAACGCAGGCATCTGGAATATCGACAGCGAAATAGACGGCAGTGTGCCGATGGAGATCACATACCTGACCAGCGGCCTGTCGTGGCGGGCGTTTTATATGGGGACGCTGACTGAAGATGAAAAGGCGATGCGACTGCAGGGCTATGTGCGCGTCAGCAACAACTCCGGCGAGGATTATGAGAACGCCCAGACCCGGCTGATCGTCGGGCAGGTGCATATCCTTGACCAGATCGCCGAACTGGCCCGCCGGGAGCAGCCTTACGGGCGGCCGGGAGTGAGGCCGCAAACTCAAACGATGACTGTCAGCAATCGGATGGTCAGAAAACGGGCCGTCATGGAGGAAGCGGAGATGGTCGTAACAAGAATGTCAGCCGCTGCTCCCAAGGAAATCAAGAAAGAAGGTCTGAGCGAGTACTTCCTTTATACGATTGAAGGGACCGAGACGATTCCGAATACCTGGTCCAAGCGGCTGCCGAGCTTTGAAGCGGCTGAGATTCCGGTGGTCAATCTCTACAAACATACCGGCCCGGGCAATCGCCGGGTGTATCGCTACCTGAGCTTTAAGAATGACGATGAGCACAAGCTGGGCGAAACACCGATTCCCGGCGGCAACCTGAAGGTGTATCGCACGATTGACGATGACAGCCACCTGTCCTACACCGGTACGTCAAATTTTAAGTATATCCCGGTCGGTGAAGACGTGGAACTGAACCTTGGCGCTGTATCGGATGTGATCGTTGAGCCGAAAATGATGGACTATAAAAGTGATAACTACCGCTTCGACCGCAAAGGCAACATCAGCGGCTGGGATGAAATTCGCACGGTTCAGCTGACGGTTAAAAACACCCGCGACATTGACGTGAAGATCGAACTGAAGCGGAACCTGAATACGCAATACTGGAACATCAAAAACAGCGGCGTTGCGAAGAAGGCTTATGAGCAGGTGGATATGGACACGGTCAAATATACACTGACGCTGGAACCGGAAACGGAAAAGGTCGTGGAATATGTCTTGACGACGTATCACGGCACGCGGACTGAAGGCCGGAGCAAAAGCAGTTAACAGTTATCAGTTTTCAGTGAACAGATAAACGGGGCTTTGAGGTGTTTTTTGAACACTTCAGAGTCCCTTTTTCATTTCCCCCTTCTTTATAATCACTTAGCCAGGATTGGCAAAAATCACCGTTATCTTATATTTTTTTGTGAACGCAGTGTCACATCGGACAGTATAGACAGTTTGCCGGTATGGAGACCTGGGATTCGGTACATATTGAAATTAAAGTGATTATGGAGAGGGTCTGTGGAGCACTTAAACAAGACATTTTGCGGAGCGGTTATTTTTGTGCTGGCGTTTGGCGTCGGTGTTGCGGGGGCGGATGATATCGTTGGTGATATCGCTGAACCGTTTGGTCGCGTCGATGTGGAGGACGTCATTGTATGGGCCGGCTGGTGGCTGGCGGTGGACTGCGGGGAAC
>JANQGW010000055.1 GCA_028282905.1 Sedimentisphaerales bacterium
GCCCTGACTTTCCGGGCTGGGCCTTGGGTTTCGGAATATATTCGGCAATCCGTTGCCATTGTTCGTTTGTAAGGTCCATAAAACATGTATCGGCTCTTACTTAACTAAAAATTGAGGTTTTGGGATGACTTCTAGTAATCTTATAATTCAGAAAGAGAAGTATATGAGATTCTTGTTGTCATTATTGTTTATATTTATCGCCAATACCGCTTTGTCCCAGACTGCATCAGAGAAACAAATGGTCAATGGTGGAATTTTATTCTCTCGTGTTGGATATAATCATAATTCCCATAAAAGAGTTTTAATATGACATGGTTTAAAGCATGCTTTTGGGGATGATGAATTCCATATATTAGATGAAGATGGCAAGGAAGCATTTTCAGGGAAAGTTGAATTCTGGGGAGAGAAATGGAGACAGTATTGGTGGATTGCAGATTTTAGTCGGTTGGAAAAAACAGGGAGTTATAATTTTCAGCTAAAACTTGCTAACGGAACACTTTTGAGCACAAAGGCATTCAAAGTCGCTCCGGACCTGCTGTAGAATGATACATGGAAAAAGGTGACTTTCGATCAGTTACAGGAGCGTGTGAAATTGCGCATTCAGAATAAAGAAAAACATGGTTCTGGGCATGCTGAGGGCAGTGGATGGCAAGACTGTGGCGGATATTTGCGAGAAACAAATAGTCATGCGACGATGATTATTGGCCTATTTGACCTTTTGGAGTTATCTGGGCATAAGATTCAGCCAGGACAAAAAAAGGAAATCATTAACCAATCTATCATTGGCTTGGATTACCTTTCTTTTTGTCAAGATAAAGCGAAAGAACTGGGCAAAGGAGAGGGAGCGGTTATCCACCATTGACCAAAGCATACCACCATTATCACCGGTGATATTGCCAAAAGTGCACTTTCGTTTGCTCGTGCAGCTTATTTATTGAAGGACATACGGTCTGAAAAAGCAGCGGATTATTTAAAAAGAGCGAAACGATCATTTGATTGGCTTGATGAAAACGGCATAATTCATCACACTAATGGTCATAACTTTCACGGAGTGAAAGAGCCTGACGACGGTTTTGGTTGCTGGGTACATGGAGCGCCGGAAGATTTTGTCAGAGTGAAAGAGTAGATGACAAGAGATCTGGTTATGATGGCATGGGCTGCTGTAGAGTATGCAAAGTGGGACAAACTGATTACAAAGTTAAAGCCTGTGAATATGCGCAGCGGATCATGGATCGGCAAATAAAAAAACAGGATGCCGAAGGAGGATTTTGGGGACATTTTAGAACATACGCTTCTGCCGAATTCAGTGAAAAAGCATTTATTCACCACAGCATGGGATACGATGTGGGGGGATGTTTCCGCATTATCTAATTTCTTTCTTTGAAATGACTGATTTGTGGCCGGAGCATGAAGATGCGAAAAAATGGGAAGGAACGCTTAAGGATTTTGCCTATGAGTACTTCAAGCCGGCATGTTTTGACAATCCTTTTTACTTACTGCCTGTCGGTTATTATAAAAATGTGGGCTTGTTGAACTTTAGTTGTTTGTGGCATGGAATGAACGGAACGTATGGCTCGGCAGCCGCGTTGACTCTCGAATTTGCTGAGTTTACGGGCGATGAAGATTTTAATAAGATTGCGGTTGATAATTTGCAATGGACCGTAGGGCTGAATGCCGGGGTTAAAGAAGGTGAAGTTATGTCAGTAAAAGTATGATATATGAGATCGGTAACGAATTCATGGGCAGTTGGACAAAGATCCCAGGGACCATTCGTAACGGTTTTGATGCAGATGCTCAGTTTCGACGAAAGAAACCCAAAAAGGAAATCGATGGGCCGAGTGTATTTAAAGAAGGGCGGCTGCTTTGTATCCACCTTTTTCAAAACTAACAACAAGACTTGAAAGTTGCGGGTATACTTATGAAACAGATATGGATGATATGGCTCTATAATTTGACGCTGGGACAGAACAGTCAAATGCATTAAGAAACTATATGAAGATCCTGCAGAAGCAAAGTTCATGGAGTTAGATGAGTATGAGCTGGTTTTAGAGAGGGCAGGTCCAATTGCTGTTCCCTGAATTAAGTTCTTGGGCAATACGTGATTAAGGGCAACGGTATTGCTGTTAATGTTAGCTTTCATTTGAATATTCTCCCTAATGATCTGGTCTTGCCCCCGAAATTAGTACCACTTAAAGTGAGAGTATAATCGACGAATTTGGCATCTATTACGAATTAGAGAAAATGAAGAAATGCAGCAATTTCAAGAGACAAAATAATACAAAAATGTAATCTTGTCAGGTTGTGTCTACAGAAATGTAGCCTTCTTTTTTTGTCCACCACCTTCTTGTCAACAGTGTAAATCTCTTCTTAGAAAAGAGATACGAGCTTTTTTGTGAAACAAAACAATATTGGCACGCCCATTGCGATGTTCTAATCGCGTAAGCTTTATTCATGACAGCCCTGTTTTATGAAAAGCAAAAGAGAAACGCAGTAATAAATTTCAGAACATCAACAAGAATGTATTGGAGAACAAAATGAGAAAGTCTGTGGTTGGTTTTTGTGTCGTTATGAGTTTAGCGGGTCTTGCGTTTGCCGAGGACGCAACCGAATCAAAGAGTATTGGGGTGGATGTGACCCTTGATTTTAACAGTAAGTATGTATGGCGCGGCCAGAACCTGGTCGATGATTGGGCCATGCAACCGGGGGCCAGTACAACGATCGGCGGTTTTACGTTTGGTGTCTGGGGCAATGTGGACATGACCGATGAAAACGGCGAAGAATGGGAATTTACAGAGGTCGATTACTACCTTGATTACAGCGGCGTTTTGACCGACGACATTGGTTACTCGCTTGGTTATATCTATTATGAATTTCCCTCTGCCGGTGGTGACACTTATGAATTCTATGGCGGTTTAAGTTTTGACACATTCTTGAGTCCGTCAGTCACTTGGTACTACGATGCGGACGAAGTTGAAGGATCGTATGTTGCGTTGGCATTGGGGCACAGCATTGAATTACCTGAAGACACACCGTTCGGCATTGATGTCGGGCTAAATGTCGGCTGGGCTGATTCAGATTACAATGCGGCGTACTGGGGTGTTTCAGAATACGGCTTCAATGATTTGACATTATCGGTGGGCTTTCCGATAGAATTGAGCGGTTGGACTGTTACACCCAGCATAAACTATGTGAAACTGATCGATTCGGATATCAGTGATGTCGCTGATGATGACATCGTCTATGCAGGTATCGGTCTGGCAACGGTTTTTTAGTGTCTTGGGGCTGATTTTAAAATATGAACCCTGTAAGAATCTAGAATTGAGGATAGAACGATGAATCATGATTTAGTAGTAAATCGTCTTAGAAAAGGTTTCGTTTTGGTGCTGTTGTTTATGATGCTCGCTTCGCTGGCGGTTGCTGAAGAGGCGGTGGTCGATCCTGTCACCGCGGCGATTGAAGCTGCCAAAGAAGAAATGCAGAGCAATATTAACATCGTTTGGACGTGTATCGCGGCGTTTTTGGTCTTCTTTATGCAGGCCGGATTTGCCATGGTCGAGGCCGGCTTTACCCGAGCCAAGAACGCGGTCAATATTTTAATGAAAAATTTGATGGACTTTTCAATTGGTACATTGGCGTTTTTTGTGATTGGATTCAGTCTGATGTTCGGTGCCAACAAGGGCCTCTTCGGCTGGGATGGCTTTGGTCTCAGTGGTGTTGAGGGGGATGGTTCGGACTGGAACTGGACATTTATGATTTTCCAGACGGTGTTTGCCGGTACCGCCGCAACCATTGTCTCAGGTGCTATGGCTGGTAGAACCAAGTTTAAAGCATATATCTGCTACAGCGTCTTTATTTGTGCCCTGATCTACCCGATCTTTGGTTCATGGGCATGGGGCGGCTTGCTCAACGGTGGTGGATGGCTGGAAAATCTCAGTACTCCATTCTGTGACTTTGCCGGTTCGACTGTGGTGCACTCTATTGGCGGTTGGCTGGCCCTGGCCGGTGCAATCGTTCTCGGCCCTCGTCTCGGCAAATACGGCCCTGACGGAAAAGCAAAAGCCATACCCGGTCACAATATCACGTTGGCGGCTTTAGGTGTCTTTATCCTGTGGTTCGGATGGTTCGGATTTAACCCGGGTTCAACGACTGTGGGTGATGGTGAAATTGGCCGTGTGGCGGTCATCACCAACTTGGCCGCCGCTGCCGGCGCCATTGTTGCGATGATCATATCGTGGACCGTTGGTAAGAAACCGGATGCGTCAATATCTTTGAACGGAGCCTTGGCTGGTTTGGTTGCTATTACAGCTCCCTGTTATACAGTAACCCCGGTTGGTGCCATCATCATCGGAGCGATTGCAGGTGTGCTGGTTTACTTTAGTGTTATTTTCATAGATAACGTATTGAAAATCGATGATCCCGTGGGTGCGGTTTCAGTACATGGTGTATGCGGTGCATTTGGTACTTTGTCATGTGGATTATTCAATGCCGAAAAGGTTCTTGGTATCGGCGACGCCAACGGCGGCCTGTTTTACGGCGGCGGATTTGCCCAGTTGGGTTCGCAGTTGGCTGGTGTCGGCGCCGCGTTTGCCTGGGCGTTTGGACTAGGGATGCTGATGTTTACCGTGATTAAAGTGACGGTTGGCCTGCGTGCTGACAAGGACGAAGAGATCAAGGGTCTGGATATTGGTGAACACGGAATGGAAGCGTATGCCGGATTCCAGATTTTCAGTTCAACGTAATGCACAATTGCAAACCTGTAGAATTGGAGAATAATAATGAAACTGATAATAGCATATATTCAACCGCATAAACTGGAAGACGTCAAAACAGCCCTCGCGGCGGCAGATGTGGGTAAAATGTCCGTGACCAACTCGCTTGGCTGCGGCGCCCAGCAGGGCTATCACGAAAGCTATCGCGGTGTTGGATTTGACGTTAACTTGCTGAAAAAGATTCGCCTCGAGGTCGCGGTCAATCAAGAATTTGCCGATAAAACGGTCAAGGCGATTATTTCTGCGGCTCGCACGGGCGAAATTGGTGATGGCAAAATATTTGTATTGGATTTGGCCGAGTGTATTCGGATTCGCACGGGTGAAAAAGGCCATGATGCGATAGGGTAGTGAAATGATAGGACCTCCACCCCAAGCAGCAGCTGATCTATCTGAGTCAGCAATATCCCATCATTGGCCTTTGGAAACGACTGCCCTGGATTGGAAGCATCCGGGCGATCACTATTTTTGCTTATTTGGATACTCCCTGGTGGTTTAAACGGAAAAACAAGCTTTGGAAATACTGCGGCATTGGCTTGCAGCGAACGACCAGTGGGACTGATAAGAAGGGGAATCCCAAACCGACTCTGTTGCAGTTACCTCGATCCGTCAACCGTATCCTCAAAAATGCTGTTCTAGGGGCTGCTCTCACAGCAATTAATCAGACACAAAGCTCCTTCAGGGAAGATTATGAAAGGATGGTGCGACATGGAATAATTCCCAGCAATGCCCGACATACGGTAGCCAGAAAACTGCTGGCGATGATGTGGGGCATGTGGAGACGAAATTGCCAGTCGGAAGTCTCGCACAGAGCAGGGCGATGGCGGTTCAGGATAAACGCTCTTGAGACCGAATTGGAGATTGTAAGTCAGGATGCCCTCAAAAAAATAATTTGAGGACAAAACCATTTTATTGCTTGATTTTGAGTTCTTTATAGGTGTGTCGGCGGTTCAGCCAAAGCGTAAAAAACGCCAAGACTCCTAAATGGTATACTGTTAATACAAAAGGGCCGCCGGATTACTATGATTCGGCGGCCCTTTTCTGTTGAAGCTTAATGACCGTGATGATCTATTTTAGCAGATTGATATTGTCGATCTGTTCAACATGTAGGTCACCGTAGATGACACGGTAGGTTGAGGCGTTTACGGGCTGGTACCAGTAAATCGGAGTTTGCGCGTCTCCCAGTTCCACGTCGGCGCCGATCCAGTGCCATTGCCCCGGACCCTGGTAGTATTGCAGCAGCAGAAGCTGGCGAGTCATCTGCATGAGCAGCCGCAGGGCTTTTTGGTCATGCGGCGTCAGCGTTGTGATGCGGCGTTGGATGTCTTCTCCGGGCTGGATGCAATGCAGTACGGAAATATCTTTCGGGAACAGGCCGTTGTTGAATTTCGCATAAAACCGCAGTGCCTTGATTAATTCCGCCTCGGGCAGTCCTGCCAGATCAATTGTGTGCTGTTGGTGGACATAGCCGGCAGGGATTTTCATTTCCATGGTAGATTGCGGGATTTCCGAATCGAACTTAAAGTTTCGACAAGTAACATCTGCGGCAATGTCGCTTTTGAAGTCAATCCTGAACGGAATGGCTGTTTTGGGATTAGCCCAGATCAGCAGTTCTTTTTGCGGATGATTTGCCAGAAATCCGGCGGCCGGTTGACCGTCAATCGTGTCAGTGTCCAGTGTTTGTACCTGAAAGTCCGGGGTGTTTTGAAGTTCCAGAATCATATCCCGGGCCTGTCCGATCAAATTCAGTTTTTTCGGCAGGTTTTTGAAATAAATCGAAACGGCGGTTTTTGCTTCCGGCACCAGGAAAAAGAGCATTTCCTTATTGGTGTCAATCAGTACTTCATTCACGGGGCCTTCTGTGTAAGTTCGTTTGATGTATGTGCCCGCGACGACTTCGTGTATGCGTTGCGGGTTTTCGCCGGATTCATCGATGACCGCATCGTATTCGACGGAGATCGCCTCAAGAACGGGCTTGATGACGTCGGCCCAGACAACTGCATTGGTGTTGAAAAAACTCATTCCGATGAGTACCGCGGCGATGATAACAGCCGCGGCGGTGGCTCTTGTTGTTTTGTTTTTCATAATCATTCTCCATTGGCTCCCGGCAGGCTGCGTAGCAGGTTCGGCCTGCTGGAATGTTTTTAGCATGTCAGTTTTTGTTTGCTCAAGCCATTCCGGCCGGGGGGAAATTCCGTGTTCACAAACCAGCTTTTCAATTTTTTCTTCTGGTTTCATGGCTTTAGCTCTCCATTAAGTAAATGTTTTAATTTTTCAATTCCATAGCGGTACCGACTTTGAACGGTGTTGATTGAAACCGACAGCATTCGGGCAATCTCATGAAACTTCATGTTTGCCTGCAAACGCAAGATAATGACTTCACGCTGCTGGTCGGGAAGTTTCGCCAGTGCCTGATGGATACGATGCCGCGTTTCTCGCTGCATGGCTTTTTGCTGCGGTCCTGCGTTTGTTGATGCTTCGCCCGGTTCGATGGCAGGTGTTAGTTTTCGCCATCGGTCCCGTGCTCGATTCGTTACGCAGGTGATTAAATAAGCTTTCAAAGAGCCTTGCAGTTTCAGGGTTTCAGCGGATTGAGCAAATTTGACGAAGACATCGTGCACAATGTCCTCGGCAGTGTCGGGGTTGTTTGTCAGGCCGTCGGCAACTTTTAAGAGTAAGCCTACATAGCGATCATAAATCACTGCCAGCGCCTCATTTTGTCCCCGCTTGAACTGCTTTATCAATTGTTTGTCACGAAAGCTCAAATCCATATCCCTTATTCAGAATGATCATTCCACTACCATACACGATTGAACATACTGTTTTCGTCTAATAAAATGAATATTGAAAAGTTTTTTTGATAAGACTCGCTAACCGTTTACACCGTAAAAAACGATTGGCATAAGGAAAGAACTGTCTGAAAATGACGGTTTGAAATAGGATGTCATGGGAGATTGAAAGTGATAAAAGGTTAATCCAAGTCCGGTATTTGCAACAGGATTAGCAACAAGGACGCGCTTTTGGCCTTCGTTTTGGCTTTGTCTGTGCTTTGCCCGGTATCATAAGTCTTTATTTTAGCGTCATTAATCGTTTGTTAACAAGCACTTATGAGAACCTTGTTCGGACTGTCGATCCTCTATGAAGCCATGTTTGTCAAGATAAAAGTAAGATTTGATTGGCTCAATCCTCTATTCGGGTTTTCCGTGTCAGCAATTATATGCCTCTAATTCACGGTCCCATCAAACTTTGCGACGATGCCTATTCCGAAGCACGAGCTCTAAATGGCCCAGGATCGACATCAGGCTATCGTGCAGTGCCAACCAAATTCAAACTTCAAATCCCAACAAATCTTTCAACCTCAAAGACCTCCAAACCGGTCAGTTTAAAACACTTTATCTTAGCCCGCTTTTGCTGCCTTCGTAAGAGATTGAGGCAGTAAAAGCAGGGCGGTTATATCAGGCAGCAGCTTTCGAAATCTTCTGGTTCCATTCTGTCTGATCTCGCATCATTGCCCAGCACCTAACCAATATTTTTCTTGTCAGGGCAACTATTGCTGCCTTTTTCCTTTTTTCATCACCTCTCAGCAATCTATTATACATCTCTCTGGCCCAAGGATTATATCGAACAGCAGTCCAGCTTATTTCAATAAGCAAAGTTCGCAACAGCTTATTTCCCTGCTTTGATATCTTGCCGTATATATCAACATCTGAAGATTGATACCTCCGAGGAGTAAGTCCGACATAATTGCCTACTTGTTTTCCATTTCCAAATCTGTGCGGATCATCTATAAATGCAACTATCGCTTCAGCAGCTCTTGGACCGATTCCTCCGGCGGTCTGTAATTTTTGAACCTGTGAGTCAGCTCTGCCAGTCTGTATTTCATGAAATGCAGTATGATCTACTCGCAGAACACTTTGAAAGATATCTTGATGTTGAGAAAGTTGCTAATATGTTATAGCTTAGCTCTATTGAGTAAATTAAGTGGAAAAACAGACAGATAAATGTAATTGATATAAGTATTCTTGTCATTTTTATTCCTTATTGTAAAACAATTACTTAATCACGTTAAATACTCTCCGATCTTTACCTTCTCTCTCACGACCCAGATGCCTCTAGCACGCAAAGCCAGCAACGAAGACAAGGAAGACGGCGGGGAAAAGGAGATGGGGGAAGACAGTCTCGCCAACGATTTTAATAAACCGGCCGTTATTATCAGATGGAGATGGTGTAACTAAGTTGAACGCAATAAATGATGATAAAAATCAAATGAAATAAATTTTTTAAATGAAAATCATGAACCGCAGAAACATACTGATAGCTTTACTGCTTGGGTTAACCTGGCAGCCGGTTTTGGAGATATGACCGAATCGGCTATATATTTTCCTAAAATGTTCTGAAACAAATATATTGAGTTAGTTTTCGTACTTTTTAAAGTGAAAAATCCCAGCTTACTGACTGATAAGCCAGTCTTCCATAAGCATGACCAGATCATCGATATCTACTTTTTCGTCATC
>JANQGW010000084.1 GCA_028282905.1 Sedimentisphaerales bacterium
TACCTTCTTTGTCTCTTCAAGCGTCAGCACCAAGCGACCGCCTGGAAGCTTTGTCGGGGCCGGATGGCCGTACATTCGGTCATATCGCCGGGAAAACTCACCCCAATCCTCCTTGATGAGCTTTCTCATATTGTCATAGTTCCAGTCGCCTTCAAGCACCTCCGGTTGCGTGGTCTCATCCCAAAGATCACCGCGGTCCAGCGACAGATTGATAGTATTATCCTTGCCCCAGAGAAGCCCGCCCAGCATCCCGTTGCCCAGCGGAATCGCCTCATCCCAGGTCAGAATCGGAGCCTTCAGCTTTAGCTGGTAAGCATCTTCAGACTTCGCAAAAGCCGGATGTGATATCGTCCCTACCATCATGATTGACAAGACGCACAATACGATCATTTTTTCCGTTTTCAGCATTTTATAATCCTTTAGATATCTTAACTAAGCCCATAAATGATACTTCCAAGCGTATTTGAACCGATTGAGGGATTATAACAAAAGTATTTGGAACAAAAGTGTTATTTTTGAACTGATAATATTCCATTTTCGGAACTACACCGTCCCAATCTATCACAGGATGAAAAGAGAAATATTACCGATTCCGATTAGAAATTATGCTGTCAATTAATATTTGTCATCCCGCGCAGACGGCAATCTATCCTGCACCCGCTGAATACCAGCTATCGCAGGGATGACACAAAACGCAATTATTTTCAGAATTGGTAAAAATTTACTTTTTGAATTTAAAGACCTTACTGTCCATGTCCTCCGCGCGAATATCAATCGGCTGCAAATCGGGCAGATTGCTTGAGGGGGTCTCCAGATAGAAATACGCGGTCGCGCACACATCATCACTGCGATAGTAATTCGTGGAGACGCCCGCGGGGAATTCTTCGCTTTCAAGGGCTGGAGGGTTTTCCATGTCAAGATACCGCTTGCTGGCGTCCATACCGTCTTTGGCCACATAGGACCAGACCGGCGTTATATCGCCGCCGCGTTTTCGCATTTCCAACTGCAGGTGTTTTTGAGCATTGCCCATTTGCTGAATTGTGACCTCGCAATCCTCGTGGAAATAGACCGGGTCCAGCGTGTGGTATCGATAGAAACTGTAGAGATCATTTTCCTTGTCAGAGATAAGCGAGCCCTGTATCATATTGGCATACTCGCCCTGCCCCCAGCCGGAGCCGATATAATCTTCTGTGCCGGTGCCTGCCAGCGTAGGAAATTCATCGTCACCGTCGAGATAGATCTTGACCTCACCTTCACCGTACCACGAGCCTCTGTACCAGGGGTTGCCGATGACGCCGACATGGCAGCCGAGAAATCGGCCGGTGCCGTTGACTTTGGGCAGTATTTTGAAATCCTTGCCCAGTTCTGTGCTTGTATCGCGATGCCAATAGGCATGAAAATACAACGCATCATCGACAGGCTTGTCGAGCTTAAGGAAATTGATCTTGTAGTAGAACATGACGATCTGATCGCTTTGGTTGTTGATTACAACTCGGGCGGATTTTTTATACGGCATGGGAATAAAGCAATTGTGTGATTTTCCTTCCGGACTGGCAAACAGCGCCGATTCAAATTTACTCAACACACTTAGGCCATTGCCGAAGAAATCGTACAGCGGAACCGAAACCGCTGGTTTTTCTGCCCCATCCCAAAACATCTGAATACTGACTTTGCGGCGATCATTTGGACTCCATCGCAGCCCGTTCGCACTCCAGATTTTCGTAATGATGCCGGGGCCGGTCTGATCGAAAATCACCTGCTTTTTCCCAGGCGGTATCAGGATATATGCATCGCCTTTGGCGCCTTTATTGCTCATGGCCCCTTTTCCTTTGGCTGCAGACATATTCTCTGCACTGACCCAGCGTGTCTGAACGCCGGGCGGTGCGGGCTTGTAAAATTGGTGGATATCAGAAAGGTGGTAACGTCTCTTTGCTACGCAACCGCCCAAAACAAAGCAAATCAAAGCGAACAAAAGACTCAAAAATACATAGCGTCCCATCTTTACAATCTCCTAAAAAATCCCTATTGAGTTATTTATTAAATATCAACTTCTTGAAAAAACAACAAGTTGGTTGAAATAACTCACAGAAGCGTTACTCCCATACCATTTTCGCAATATAAAGGCCGTCTTTGTTCCATCCGGTCGTTGAGATAAACCAGCCGTCTTTCTCATCATAGAGAACTTCCGGGGCGTGGCTGTCGAGCTTGCAAACCAGGTTCTCTCGCGGGAAGTCCAGCGGGTTCTCCGACCAGTACACGCATGTCACATCATAGGAAGAGCTTGCGATACAGACAAACAGATAGTAAAGCCCTTTGTATTTAACCACATAGGGACTTTCCGCATCGCCGCCCCAGTCATTTTTCAGCGGCTGGATGTGCGCCCGTTTGAAGCTGGACCAGTACTCCAGGTCAGGACTTCGGCGCACTGCAACGGTGGACCGATGATCGACTTCATCATACGTGCGGGTGTAGTACATATAATATTCATTGTCAAATTTAACCAGATACGCATCACGTGCATGGCCCGGCTCGCTGATAATCGGATTAGACTCACTTCGCGTCCAGTTAAACAAGTCTTTCGAGGTTGATACCTGAACGGTCCCCCATGAACAGTAGGTATTGGCGTTTTCCTGGCGGTTGCCTCCGGCGTAGTACATATAATACATATCGCCATGTTTGATTGCATGCGGTGCCCAGAGAACCCGGTCATACGCCGGATCAACGCTTAATGCATACTCATGTTCAACCCAGTCGTTGCTCATCAGGCTGTCGCCGCTGACATGAAACAGGTTCTTTTCGCCGCCCCAGGGGCTTGCCGGCTTTTTGCCGATAATGCCGTAGGCATGCCATTGGCCGTCATCGCCCTTGATAAAACAGTGATCATTGGTGTACCACTGACCCTGTCGCTCTGGCCGGGTTTGGTTCGGCTTAAATACCGGCTTATAGTCGCCAACAATCTTAGGCGTATAAATTCTCGGTTTGTCGCAGCCAACTTTGATACCATCAGACAAGTCCGCACAGCCAGCGGAGAAGATTAAACATGATAACAGTACGAAATTCCTCAACATTTCAGCTCTCCATAAATAGTATAGAACCACAAGTACGTTTGTTTTACAATCTCAATTATATGTAGTCATGTATCACTATTCAAAAACCATTGACGGAATGCAACAGATTACATTCAGATTATTCTAACTGACGCTTAATCCGAGCTGAACGCCATATTTGGATTTTTTTGTAACCATTTTAAGAAGCTGAATCGAGAAATATCATCTCATACGCGAATATTTATCTGCAATCATATGTCTTTTGTGTGTGATCGTCGAAGGGAAACTTCCAAGTATAACGAATCTACCACACGACCGTTGTGTTTGGATTTTTAATGAATCAGAAAATATCACTTACATACCAGGTGTTGGAATTTGGGCCTGCCAGTTGACAGCGTCGTTGCCATAGAGATTGTGTTTCATGACCGGTTTGGTTAAGGATTGGCCGGTGCCGTCGGTTGCTGTCGGCCATGGCGATGTGTCGTCATAGCTGACGCGGTCAATTCGGATGTATTGCCGTTGGCCCTGGGCGTTGATATCACCCGGCATTTGCAGTTCCGGTTTTTCGCCGCCGTTGCTGAGGCCGCCGTCGAGCCATTCGTAATACGTAATCCCATCGAGACTATTAACACCGTATTCGGCCTTGAACGCCGCTTCATTTTTGATCAGCAGAATCGTCTGGTCAGCGAGCATCGTAACCGGTATTGCCGGGAAGTAAAACTCAATACCCGGATCATCCGAATTATCGACAAATCGCCACGGTTCGTTGGTCGTATAGTCATACAAGGTCACATTTTCGCCGGAGATGTTTTTCAGTTCGACGTATTCGGCATCACCATTAGTCTGCGGATGGTACATGATTTCAGTCATGACTATCGGCCCGACCTTTGGATAAGCGTTGG
>JANQGW010000200.1 GCA_028282905.1 Sedimentisphaerales bacterium
AAACATTGGAACGAATCTGATCCTGGGAATTATCGCCACTATAGCCGGACTCATATTAGGACGACTTTTATTTGGAGCGGCAGTATCATGAGAACACTGCAAGGCCAACAGGCACTCATGCGAATCTTTATCGGCGAAAAAGACAAATACGGTAAACAGCCGCTGTATCAGGCAATTGTAGAAATGCTGCGGGCCGAAAAGCTCGCAGGGGCAACCGTTATTCGCGGGCTGGCAGGCTTTGGTGCCAAAAGCCACCTGCATTCTGCAAACCTGCTGTCACTAAGCCAGGACTTGCCGATGATTATTGAATGTGTGGACAGCCGCGAGCATATTGATCGGGTGATATCGAAAATCGATGAGATGGTTTGTGACGGACTGGTGACAATTGAAAATGTGGAAGTTATTCGATACGCACCTAAAAAATAATGTACATTATGAATTCTTAATTTTTGAATAAAGGGAAGAATAAAGGGAATGATTTATGAAACGCAATAGAATACTGGGAATTGTGTTAATCAGTTTGATTTCAACGGTTTGTTTTGGACTGGGCCATAAGACTAAGGCTCCGTTGCCGCAGTCGGAAAAGCTGTTTGATTATGAGCAAATCACACTCGATAACGGCTTAAAAGTCATCACGCTGGAAGATTTCTCGTGTCCGATTGTCTCGGTACAGGTTTGGTATGAAGTCGGCAGTAAAGATGAAAAGCCGGACAGGCAGGGTTATGCACACATGTTTGAGCACATGATGTTTAAAGGGACCGACCGCGTCAGTGAAAAGGATCACTTCAATCTGCTGCGCAAAGTCGGCGGTAACTGCAATGCCTACACCAGCTTTGACCGCACCGTTTATTTCGAAACGCTGCCGGCTGACCAGGTTGAACTGGCACTATGGCTGGAAGCCGAACGCATGAGTTTTTTAACCATCAATCAGGAATCTTTTGATACCGAGCGCAAGGTTGTTGAAGAAGAATTGCGAATGGGACAGAATAAGCCTTACGGTACTGTCTTCAAAAAGATTGCCGCAGGAATGTTTTCGACTCACCCCTATCGCTGGACACCGATTGGCAATCTCGCCCACCTTCGGGCCACCAGCGTCGCTGACCTGCGGGAATTCTGGCAAACCTATTATATTCCCAATAACGCAACGCTCATCGTTGTCGGCGCAGTCAAACATGAAAATGTCCAACAATTGGCGGAAGAATACTTTGGCTGGATTACTCCCGGCCCAACGCCTCCGCGTGTCACAATTAAAGAACCGGCTATCACCGCTGCCAAAAAGATTGTCATTGATGATGAAAACGCACCTGCAGGCCAGGTCAGCATCGGCTGGCGAACCGTCCCGACCGGCACACGCGATGAAGTGGTTCTGGATTGTCTGTCCGAAATTCTCGGTGGCGGCAACAGCAGCCGGATTTATCGTGCCTTAGTGGCCGATACGCAAATGACCGTCGATGCAGGCTCCTGGGCCTATAACCTGCAGCAGGATGGTTTCTTCATGGCACAGGCCACCCTGTCGCCGACCGCAGACAATTACGACGAAATCGTCACGGCATTGAAAGCCCAGATTAAAACCATCAAGAAAGACGGTGTCACGGATGCGGAACTGGAAAAAGCCCGCAATCAGCTCTTAAAAGGTCTCGTCACAACAAATCTGACCATTGAAAGCAAGGCATCCCTGTTGGGCAACGCCGCTGTCACGATGGGCGACATCAGCAAAGTCAACACGATGATAGACGATGTCCGCTCGGTCACAAAAGAGGACATTCGACAGGCGGCGGTTAAATACCTCAATCCGAATCAGGCACACGAATTTATCGTCAAGCAAAATAGCGGCATGCAGCACACGAATAAAGACAGTGAAGACGCTCCGATTACCGCCAAACCGGAACTGAAAGCTCCGCCGGCAGGACGACCGGGACTGAAACGCCCGGCGACCTATCCCGAACAGGCACCGACAGCAAGCAAGAAGCGAGCAAAGTTTGATTTTGACTATGCAGAGACGAAACTGGACAATGGGCTGACCGTCATGACTGTGGAAAACCGCGAAGTGCCGTTTGTCTCGGTCACACTCGGCCTGACCAATGGCGCCTGGACCGAAACCAAACCGGGCACTGCAGCGATGACACTGTCAATGCTGACCAAAGGCACCGCAAGCCACAGCGAAGCTCAACTGGCCTCCGAACTGGAACAATATGCAATTTCTCTGTCAGGCTCGGCAGCAATGGATACCTGCACGGTTGGCCTGAACTGTTTGACCGAACAGTTGGACCGCGGTATGGGACTGATGGCCGAAACGGTTCTGAAGCCGACATTTGATAAGAATGAGTTTGATAAATTAGTCAAACAGAACATCACGGGGCTGGAAATCCAGCAGCAGCAGCCGCGGTATCTGGCGAGCAAATATTTCAATGAGAAGCTCTTCGGACAGCACCCATACGCCCGCACAGTTGAAGGCACTCCAGCCGATCTCAAACAGCTAACAACGGATGACCTGAAGCTGTGGTGGTCAAAATTTGCCCGCCCAGATCAGGCGACACTGATTTTTGCCGGTGATATCAATAAGAAACAGGCCGCGGCACTGGCAAAGAAATATCTGGGCAACTGGAAAACTGACCTCGTTGAAACCGGCCTTGCCCTGGCAGATATTCCGAAGCCGCAGGCGACGAAAGTCTATATTGTCAACCGCCCCGGCAGTGCGCAGGCACAAATCCACGTCGGTCAACTCGGCATCACCCGCCACCAGCAGCCTGACTACTTCGTCGGTCTGATTGCGGGCAGTTATTTCGGCGGCTCGTTCCACAGCCGCTTGAACGAAAATCTTCGCGTTAAACGCGGTTTGACATACGGCGCCTGGGGCAGTTTTCGGCCGAAAGCCAAAGCAGGCTCCTTTGAAATCTCAACGTTCACCAAAAATGAATCTGTCGTCGAAGCTGTAAATGTCATTTTGCAGCTGCTGAACGAATTCCAGTCTGTGGAACCCACCGACGACGAATTTTACAACACCAAGAGCTATATCACCGGCAGTTTTGCCGCCAATCGTGAAACACCGCAGGATGTCGGGCGTGACCTCTGGCTGCTGGCCTCTCAGCAACTGGACAAAAATTACTTCGACAAGCTTTTTGCGGCTCTGGACAAATCCACCAAACAGGATTGTATCGATCTGGCGAAAAATCGTATCGATCCCGACAAACTGGTGATTGTAGTCGTTGGTGATGCGGAAAAGCTGACTGACAGCCTGGGTAAAATCGCCCCGATAGAAGTCATTGAAACCAGTCAGGGTTAATTTCTGAAATAAAATGCCTCGCCTTTTGAACCGGGCGGGGCATTTTTAATAGAATCACAGATTAAGCGGGCTTTCGTTTTTGCCGAGATAGCGTGTAGATTATATTTCATTTTATTCGATTATTGAACAAGCGGCAGACGGAAACAGTAGATTATATTGGACAAGGAAAGTCACGATTGTAAGATTAAGACGGTTTGAGCATTATATTTATTATCAGATTGATTCGTTAGAAACAGAATAATGAGACTTATCGGACGTACAAAGATACAAACAGCGTTTTTTTGTGCATTTCTATGCCTCATCTGGCTGGGCCTGGCAGGTTCTGAATGCCGCTCGGAAGGTGAGACGGCCACAGCCGACACATCCAAAACCACTCCATCCGTTCCAAAAACTGAGGACTCGAAAGATAACAGTCAGCCCAAAACTCTGACAGAAAATCCCAAAAAAACAACTGCTCCGGAAATCAAACCAGTTGCTAAGCCATCTGAAAAACAAAAGGACACGGCTGTTCCTACAACAACTGAAAAGGCTGCAAAAGCGGCGGCCAATACCCCGAAAACAGTTGAAAATCCCGCCGATCCAAACGAGATAAAACCGCCAGAAAAGTCTGACACAAAGAATATATCTCCGGCCCCTGAGAAACCGGAAGAAGAAAAAACACCGCCGACTCCTCAGCCTAAGCCTGCGGAAAAACCGAAAGATACGACAAAACCAAAAACGGATACTCCCAAAACTAAAACAGAGGACAAACCCGCAAAGACTCCGCCGACGGAAACCCCAGCCAGTGATCCCAATTCCGTTTCTTCCCCAGCTGATCCAAACGCGATAAAACCATCGGATGATAAGGAGGATGTGTTCTCACCCAAGCTTTCGACGCTGATCAAAATCAATGAAGCGTTTGAAACCATCTTCAGTTCTGAATTTGTTTCGGAAAAGGGCCTGGTGGACTATGCAAAACTGAGGCGCAAGCGTTCGACACTACTGAACCTGGCTAAAGACCTTGACAATGTCAATCCCATGATTCTGATGAGCCTGTCGCCCAAGGAAAAAACCGCTTTCTGGATCAACACGCATAATGCCTGTATTTTGAAGTTGATTGTTGACTACTATCCGATTCAGCACAAGCCGTACATGATCTTTTACCCCAATAACAGCATCATGCAGATTACAGGGGACTGGCGAACCAAGCACTTCTTTGATGTGCAGGGGTTTCAGTACAAGCTGGAGGAAATCGAACAGGAATTCCTGATGGACCGAACCAAAGACCCGCGAATTCTGTTTGCCCTTTCCTATGCAAGCATAGGCGGCGCCAACCTCCGGAACGAACCCTATACCGCCGAAAAGATGGATGAGCAACTGGATGACCAAGTACGGAAATACTTGAAATCCGAACAGGGCATGAAAATCGACAGAGACAAGAATACCCTCTACCTTTCCAACCTGTTTACCATGTACAAGCACAAGGAAATGTTTCTGGCTTCTGAATACGCAAAAATCCTCCGTTTCCGTGACCACAAGCCTGAAGTACAGGCATGGTTGAATTTCATCCGCGATTATCTATCTGAAGAAGATATCCGATTCCTTGAGGAAGGCGACTACAAAATTAAATTTATCAAATACGACTGGGAACTGGACGAAGGCAAATAACAAGGCAATCTGTAATTTGTTTAGGTTTTGTCTCAAAAACGTCTTAACGATATCAACAGAACAGTCAAATCATTCATTTCAACTCAAATCTATCAGTCTTAGTCGTGACAAAGAAAGCAGTTCCTGGTAGGATAGAAACGATTAATACCGTTCAAGCTGATTTCACGGTTCTATTTCGGAGCTGCTCATGGGCAAACATAAAATATATACTCAAAACCTCAATTCATGTGGCAACAAGATAAAGTACTATTTTGAAAGGATAGTAGTTTCTAAATCACACAAGCTGCTGTCTCTAATTCTGGCATTTATCCTTTTATCCAATTTCGGATTTTCCGCTGATCGCCTTACCGGCTCGCCTTTCACGACACGCTCAGAAATCATCGCTCAAAACGGGATGGCCGCCACAAGTCATCCGCTGGCAACACAGGTTGCCGTCGACATCCTCAAACAGGGAGGCAGCGCTGTCGATGCGGCAATCGCCGCCAATGCCATGCTGGGTCTTGTTGAACCCGTCGGCGCAGGTATCGGAGGGGATTTGTTCGCTATGGTGTGGGATGATAGGACGTCTACACTGCACGGCCTAAACGCAAGCGGCCGTTCCCCAAAATCATTAACACCCGAATATTTCAAACAACACAACATCACCAAAATCCCCCTCTTTGGTCCCTTACCGGTCAGTGTACCCGGCTGTGTTGACGGCTGGTTTGAACTGCATGAACGCTTTGGCAAACTACCGATGGCGGAAATACTGACACCCACTATCACCTACGCACGCAACGGTTATCCAGTAACCGAAGTCATTGCCTACCACTGGAAAAGAAACGCCGAACATTTAAAAAAGTATCCAAACTTCGAGGAAGTCTTCATGCCAGGCGGCAAATCACCCGGAAAGGGACAAATCTTCCGCAACCCGCAGCTGGCCAGGACGCTCGAAATAATCGCCGCCGGCGGCAGAGATACCTTTTACAAGGGGTCAATCGCAAAAACAATCGACACGTATATGAAAAACAACAGCGGTTTTTTGAGATATGACGATTTGGCAAGCCACACCAGCCAATGGGTTCAGCCGCTTTCAACAAACTATCGCGGATACGATATCTGGCAGTTGCCTCCCAATGGGCAAGGCATCGCGGTGCTGCAAATGCTGAATATTCTCGAAGGCTACAATCTTCGAGCAATGGGATTTGGAAGTTTTGAGTATTTGCACTTACTGACCGAATCCAAAAAACTGGCGTTTGAAGACAGGGCCAAATTTTATGCCGACCCGGACTTCAACAACATCCCGGTCAAAATGTTAATCTCAAAAGACTATGCCGCTACGCGACGGGTTTTAATCAATAAAAACAAGTCCGCCCACCATTTTCCTGCGGGGCTTCCGGATTTGGAAAACGGCGACACCGTGTATCTGACCGTTGCTGACAAAGCCGGCAACATGGTCTCTCTGATACAAAGCAACTATGTGGGGATGGGATCAGGTATGACACCGGACGGACTTGGATTTATCCTGCAGGACCGCGGTGCTTTGTTTACCCTTGAAAAGGACCATTTCAACACATATGCCCCCGGCAAGCGACCGTTCCACACAATTATCCCGGCTTTTATTACCCATCAAGGCAAACCCTTCATGAGCTTTGGCGTCATGGGCGGCGCCATGCAGCCGCAGGGGCATGTCCAGATCATCGTCAATATCATTGATTTCAAAATGGATCTTCAGGCTGCCGGCGATGCTCCGCGTCTCAGGCATACAGGCTCCTCACAACCGACCGGCGAGACGATGACAAACGGCGGCATTGTCTATTTGGAAAATGGTTTTTCGCAGGAGGTGATCGAAAAACTCAAGAACGCCGGTCATGACGTTCAAAAAACAACCGGGGGATACGGCGGATACCAGGCGATTATGTACGACGCCGAAAATCACGTTTATTACGGAGCTTCAGAATCACGCAAGGACGGCTGCGCAATGGGGTTTTAGTGACAGTACTCGTGACCTCTTCCTTCGGACAATAAAAAAACGGCTCCTCGCATAATTTCAAATCCTGCGAAGAGCCGTAATATTCAGTGATATACCTATCCGACAATGAGCCGGGCACACACCTGTATCTTATCTGAAAAACATTGTCTTAGCGTGTGTGGACAACAATTTCGACGCGGCGATTTTTGGCTTTGCCGGCCGACGAAGCGTTTGAGGCGACCGGGCGGGCTTCGCCGCAGGCGACCGCACAAATCTGTGACTTCGGAACGCCGCGATCCAACAGGTAACGCAAAACGGTCAACGCGCGTTCGGCGGACAGATCCCAGTTATCCTTGTAGAGTTTTTTCGTCTTGCGAATCGGGTCGGTATCAGTATGACCGACGACATCGATCATCTTACCCGCATAGCGCTGACGCAGGACGCTGTAAATGTGGTCCAGTTCCGAGCTGGTCGCACGTTTGAGAGAGGCCTTGCCGGAGTTAAACAGTACCTTATTTTCAAGCGTTACGGTGATGGTTCCGGCAGCTTCATCCACTTTCACATCACCTTTAAAACCAGTGTCGCCTTTCGGCCTTGCTGCAGCAGCAGCCTGTGCCGCGGCCAATTTTGACTCACAATCCGCCAACTTCTGCTGAATTGCAGACTGCTGGCCGGCAGCGCCGTCCAGAGAGGTCACACAATTCTCATAAAGCCCTTTGAGGTTCTGGTGCTCTACTTCCAGACCTTCGTATTTCTTCTTCCAATTGGTACAGCCAGTCAAAACCATCGCGACCACCAACATTGCACTGACCATTGTTACGCGTTTGATACTGTGTCTCATAATGGACCTCCCTTTCGTTTCGTCGTAAGGCTAAAAACCATAAAAGTTTGTCAAAATATCCTGTATCCAGTCATGAAAGATAATAACGGCAAAGACGGCCAATGACAAGAACGGACCGTACGGAATTTGCCGCATTTTTTTAAAAATTGCCTGATAAAGCGCCCAGAGGATGCCGAAAAACGGCGCCAGGAAGAACGCCAGCACCACCCATTTGGCCCCAATGACCGCTCCGGCGGCCCCCATCAGGTGGACATCGCCCAGGCCCATCGCCTCTTTATTAAAGGCCAGCGTGCCGAAAATACGCGTCGCCCAGACGACCGCACAGCCGGCCAAATAGCCCGCCAGGCTGCCCAAAAGGCCCGAAACCACGGGTAATTTGATGAATGAAGCCCATTTATCCTCCAAAGCCGACATTTGCGTTACTTGCAGGGCAATGAACGCCCCGACGACCACCGGCAGGATAAAAATCGTCTCTTTGAGCACTTCCAGACGGTCGTTATAGTCATGGTCATCCTCAAACGGCGTGGCATTATCAATATCATCGGTTTCCTTCTGCTCGTCCATCTCATAGCTGGGCTTAATAAGGCCGGTTTTCAGGCCGATCAGTGACAAAATCAAACCGATCATCCCTCCCAGCGTTATCGCCGCCATTTTCGGAGCCGTCAAGACGCTGGGAAACAGCGATAGTGCCTCTGAGCCAACTACAAACTCGGCCACGGATGCACAAATCAGCCCAATTAACGTCACAAACCAGCACATTTCCAGCGGAATGATGAACAGTTCCATATCAATCGCGGATGCTGCTAAAAAAGTCGCAACAAGCGTCATTACCGCCAAGTAAAACAGCCAGCCGCCGGCACCGAAGAAGCGGTCCATCGGAAAACTGCCAACCAAGCCGGTTTGACGGCACTGATACCAGAAAAAGAACAGGTAAAGACCGCCGAACAATATGGCTGTGGTTAATTCCACAAAGAAATAGCGGCAGGAAATTGGTGCTTTGCAGTCGGGGCATTTGCCGCGAAGAATCAGCCAGGAAAACAGCGGGATGTTGTTATAGAATCGGATGGGGGTGTTGCAGGAGGGACACGCTGACGGGGGATACACCAGCGACTTTTCCCGCGGCAGACGATAAATCACCACGTTGAGAAAGCTGCCGACGCACGCGCCGAACATAAACACAAATACCAGCCAAATCCATTCGACCGCCATAGTACTGTCCTTAAGAAAATTCAATTATACCACCGAGAACACTGAATACGCTGAGAAGACAATTTACAATCAGTGTCCTCAGCGTCCTCGATGGTTGATTCAACTATTTCTTCTTTGTTGTTTTACGTTTTGCTTTTTTCTTTGCCTTGGGCTTTGCGGCGGTTTGTCGATCGACAACGCCGGCCACCTGCATCGGCAGGCCAAACAGCTTGATAAAGCCCGTCGCGTCTGTCGAGTCGTATTCTTCGCCCATCGTAAAGCTGGCCAGATCCGGGTTGTAGAGGCTCTTGGGGCTTTTGACACCGGCAAAGATCGCCTGGCCCTTGTAGAGTT
>JANQGW010000015.1 GCA_028282905.1 Sedimentisphaerales bacterium
ATCCATATCCTCTAACATCGCTCGATAATCTTTGTAGCGTTTGGCCTCCGGATATTCCTCAAATGCTCCTTTGGCACGATCCCAATCAACATCACAAAGCGCAACAATATTCTGCGAACTGGGTTTCGGCCAAGCCCCTGCTTCTCGTCGACTCAAAGGTTCACAAACAGCATAGAGATTACTTTGCCCGATTCCACCAGCACCCACACAAGCAATATTCAATTTACTGCTGGGCGGCGTGTTTCCATTTCTACCCAATACATAACTCGGCACAACTGAGAACATTGCTGCACTGGCACTCATAGTTTTCAAGAAAGACCGCCTATTTATATCATTCGTTCCTACCACAATCGTCTCCTAAAATGTTCATCTACTAATGCTATTTACCTACTGAAGAAATCCTCAAGTTTTGTTTTTGCTCAAGACAATAGTTTTGGTTTTCAATTTGCACAAACGATATTGTGTATCGCATAGCTTTCTCCTTACTTCTAACGATAATTTCAGGTTATTGCCGAAAATCTATAAATTTAGCAAAGTCAGCCAAGTCAATAAGGCCAACGGGCTCAGCTATATCGCAGTCAGCATTCCAGTTGGTATCACTGGTTTCACTGAGCCAAGCTTGAGCAAAGATAGTTAAGTCCGCAACATCGACGATGCCGTTACCGTCAAAATCGGTTATACTCAGCCAGAAGCCAAAGGATGGTGTTTTGGCCTGCCAGTTTTGTGGGTTATTGCCGGCGTTTTCCAGTTCTTTTCGCTGCACCGACTGGCCGGTGCCGTCGGTATTGTACGGCCACGGAGCCTGGTCGAAATAAATCGCTTCATCAATGATGATCCATGACAGGTCATCGGGATTGAGCGGATCATCTGACGCCTGCGGCCGTTCCAAAGCAACCCGTTCAGTATTGTTGGACAAATCGCCACTGTACGGGCCGACGACCTGATCGGCAGTTAACGTGGTTCCGTAGAAGCTGTTAAAGGCTGCTAGATTCGCTTCATTCGGGTCGAAACCAACCACCAACAGGAAGTCATCAGCCGGGATAGTAGTTGAAGAATCAAATTCAAATGAAATCCCGCCGTCCAGCCGCCAGCCGCGGTTGACATCCGGGGCATTATCCCAGAGGTTCAGCGGCGATGCGGTCAGGTTCTTCAGCTCGATGAATTCCTTGCCGCCAGCGGCCGGGTGGTACATGAATTCGCTGATGACGCAGACCGGATCCGGCACGGCATTGGCCGCATCTCGTGTCAGAGCGGTTTCATACCAGAAGTCACCGCCGTCGGGAACACGGCTCAGGGACGAACCGTTGGGCTGGCCCTTGAATTTGAGGCAATCAACTACACGGTCATTGGTATTGCCCGGAAGATACGATAAATAAACCTGCTCGCCGGCTTTGTCTAAGCCAAAACCAGAAGTGATTGGATTGTGAAAATCGCTGATTTCATCAAAGCTGAGCCATTGGCCAGCAGCAAGAGAGTTAGAACCAATCGACCACTTCTTCAAATCATTTTTATCGTCCGACAGGTACCAGTCACTGTTGAAGGTAACCGTTGAACCGGACGGGTTATACAGTTCAATCCAGTCATTGGAGTCATGGTCGGGATAAGACGGGCTGGAAAAGTCCGTATGGGCGCAAATCTCGTTGATCACCACGGAATCAGGCGACTGCGTATCGGCTGTGCCGGGGCTGCCACCGAGATAAGTGCTGGCTCGCCAGTTGGGGCCAAAATCGGCTGAGCCGTCGGCCTGAGATTCAATCGCCGCATAGACCGGCACGAGTGAATGGCCCGCCCCGTCGGCGGCTAACGGCCAGCCGCGGCTGTCAGCATAGGTCAGTGACAAGATTTTCGACGCCCATTGGCCCTGTAAGGTAACGGTTTCGCCGTCGTTGGACAGTTTGCCGTTGAATTCTCCCGCAATATTCAACCCGGCTGTGTCATATCGACTGGAAAATGCTGTCAAGTCTCTAACAACCAGTACATATTCACCCGGCAGCAGACTGGTAACACTGCCTGTTCCAAAATCAAAAGTGATGCCGTCGGTAAAGGTCACATGGGTTAAATCCAGCATCTGGCCGGAGGTGTTTTGCAGTTCGATGAATTCGTAATCGCTGTCGCCGGCGGGATCATACATGATTTCCGTGACGCGCAGATAATCTCTCAGCGGGCGCTCCGCAATCGTGCTGGTGACGGTCATATTGTGTGTGGCAATTAAGCGATTCTGAAAATCATAGGCGCGGAAGGTCAGGTTGTTGACGCCCGGCTCAACCGGAACGGTCGCGGTAAAGAAAAACTGCTTACTGGTGCCGCTGCCGGACATGGTCCAGTCCAACTCCAGCGGCTCATCGATGCCATCCAGATACAACTCCTTCATATCAATCCAAGCCGTTCCGTGAATATCTGCAAATGCCTCCGCTACCACCTGGTTCGGATCGGTCACCGCAAACGAATACTGCGGCGCCACGCGTGAGGCAATTTGTCCCAGCAGGTAGTCGCTTCGCTGGCCGACGAAGGAAAGATGTGAATTGAACGGCTGTTCAGGCAGCAAGTCCTCAAAATTTTCCGCAATTCGCGTCATATAACTCAAATTCCACGAAGTTGTCAATAAGTCGTACAAGCTTCCATAATAGAAGCGTTCGTTCGCAGGAATGGAGATCATCCGGTTCAAGTCACTATTCTGTATAATTGAACGATTATACTGAAAACCATAGTCCATATCATGCGGCAGATAAATCACCTTATTATCCGATGGACGGATATAGAGTAAGGCATTATGTTTAGTTCCGTCACCACCATAGTTATCAGCCGCCCCACTGGCAACCGCCACCGCAAACGATGATAGCCAGAGTTCAATATCAAGAACCTCATGCAGATTCGCAGTGTTAGAGAAGGCTTCCGTAAAATCCATCAATCTCTCAAAGGGATCAGCACTGCGGTTATTTTTCAACAGGTAAAACCATCGGTAATCTTCTTTGTCAGGTCCGAGCCCCTCTATGCCAACACCGGAATAACTATCGGCAACTGGCAGTTTATAATCTTCCTCGCCGCCAAGAGTGGTCCTGCTGTGATAGACCAGTTCGTACTCATACAACGTTCCATCGCTGCCGTTATCAAAGGTGCTGTCAAGAAATACGTCATTATAGCGTGCCATCTGAAGTTCGGCGGCGCTGGTGTGAACTGATTGGTTGGGAATGACCTTGATGAGGTCATGGTATTTACTGACAATTCCTCCTGCATGGTTTGCGGCTTGATATATCAACATCTCCCGCTGACCGAAGCCGATACCCTCGGAACGGTCAACCGCGACGGTCTTATGAACACCCCGAAACAGATTATCGGCATGGAAGGCTACATTAAAGCCAACTTCGTTGTCGGGAAACCGATGATGTTCACTACCCTTGAGACGAACACCCACATCGTAATAAATCCGACTTTCATCATAAATCACCGTCGCTCCGATGCGATCGTTGCTCATGATGTTATGATCCAGATGCATCCATGTATCGTCGGTATCGGTCATGATAATACGGAAGTTATGTAAACCATTGGAAGCCGCACGCTCATCGTTGACGCGATACAGAGCACGAGAATCACCACCGGCCGCGGGATATGTTGAAATTCCGCCAAGGCTATCAGTCGCTTGTACATAAAACTGTACATTGGTTGCTGCTGGCTGGGCTGCCAGCACTGCTTCATGCATACCTCCGGCGGTCAAAGTCATTGGTATTTGATTCCAACTTTGACCGTCCAATCGCCAGAACAGTGCCACTTGGCTGACGCCATCGGGGTCGGCGGCTTTGACGGTAATTGTCACCGGTTCAAAACTTTCCGGTACAACCGGAAAATGGCTTAGATCGGACATGGTCGGCCCAATATTGGCCTCATATCGGCTGTTTTGACTTCCGGGCGTGCCGTTTAAAAGGGGCTTTTCAATCAGATTTGTTTTAGCCAATCGATTGAAATACAGCCGTGTATGCAGTTGATTGGAACCGGAAATCCACTTAGCCCGGAAGGTAATCTCGTATTCGCGGCCATTGACGAGACTGCGTCCATCGGCGAAGGTGGTTTCGAGATGATTGTGCAGATACTCGGTCGGGCCGGTGGCTACCAGCCGCAAAACATGGTTAGCGGGATTTTCCGGATCTTCAATCACACTGCTATGGCGATGATTACCGACAATGCGCCATTTACTCTCACCGGGTAGTGTTTCAAACGCTCCGTTCTGCAGAAGCTCAATGTGCGAACCATCCGGTTCTTCAACCACGCTCATGTCATCCACCAGAATCTCACCGGCATCGAGCAATCCAATCACAAACTCCCGCCACAGGGAATCGGCCGCAGAAGCGACACTGGGCTGTGCAATACCGCGATAACTGTAAGTCTTCCACCGGCCTTGGACAGATTCATTGGAGGCTGCCCAGGATTGAGCATTAGAATTATCACTGCGCGGATCGCGCAGCTCCAAGCTGGTATTAAAACCATCTGCTTCATCGGGCCAGGGTTTGTCATCATAATAGCAAACACTGTCTGCGGGATTGCCAGCAGCGTCGATTAGCTCAATTAACTCTCCGTCATTGCTGAGATTACCACTGTATTCACCAATTACCGTAATACCTGGATACAACTGACTCATTAAGGCCGCTTCTTTGGCAACCACCCAATATTTCCCGGGATTGATTGTGGCGCCCGCAGGAAAATCAAATCCGATAGCGCCATCTAGCTTCCAGCCAGTTAAGTCAACCGCGGTCGTACCTTTGTTGTATAGTTCGAGCCATTCCTCCGACGATTCGCCCCCGGGGTTCGGAGCCGTCACCTGTTCAATAATCGACAGTTCAGGTAGAACTAGCAGATCGGAACTTTGCAGCCCCCAGTTGAGACCGTGGATTGCCAGAATGTTATTGCCGGTCTTCAGCAGACCGATATGACTTGAAACATCAATTTGCTCATAGCTATTTGCTTCATGCGAGCCGGCTGCCTGGCTGTTCCATGCCAAATCCGCGGGCGCATTACGCCGGGCAATTTCAGTGCCATTGAGATAAGCCACAAAGCCGTCATCATATTTCATGGCCAAAGTCATTATATCAGCAACAGGAACTGCATCCATCGTAAACGGAATCCGGACATAAAAGGACTGGTTCTTATCATAGATGTCTGAATAAATATTGGTTCCGATATCACTGCCGTAATCAGGATTTTCGTCATAGCCAACACCGGTCGTATTACCAATCCCATCATTCCAAGCTGAATCGTTAAACGGCTCATTGCCGCCCATCCAGTTCATCCCCGCTGAATCGTCCTGCGGTACAAGTGTTTTAGCCATATCGCCGGCGGCCACCAGCAGTGTTGTCGAATACTCGCCTTCGACAGCGGGAATACCCCCTTTATGATACATAATTTCATTGATAACAATGTCTGTATTGAAGCTAAAGATATTTTTGATACCGGGTGTTTCGGATAAAGGCGAATACCATGGCCCCATCGGCTCGGATCGTCCTTGAAGCGTGTCTTTTATGGCCACCGCATCCAGAACCTCATTTCCTGCGGTGTTAAGGAGGAAAAGTACATCGCCATTAGCGGGGGTAAAACCAAGCTCGGCACCCGTGATTGTCACATATTGGCCAGCCGTCATTGTTTGACTGTCAAAAATATACTCCTGTTCATCAATGACAAGAGACATCCCTGCAAGATTGATACTAACATCTCCGTTATTCACCAGTTCCAGCCAGAAAGAGCCGTTATTTGCTGCAGCAATCTCACTAAATGCCACCTTGTCGGCCTGACCCGGCGGCTGCGGTATTTCGATCACACTGAGTGTTGTATCAAAAAACATGTCATTGGCAACGCCGGCGGCCTGATGCACCTCAACGGCTAATATGTTTAATCCATCCGCTAAATCAACCGCGGAAACACTGATACCCCCGCTCCAGATCGGACCGGTAATATCGGAAGATGCCTTGTCATTATAGTCAATTGCCCCGTCAGGCATATTTGACCGAGCAATTTCATTACCGTTCAGATAAAAAACCGCCCCATCGTCAAGAATCGAATCCAGTCTTAAATCCAAAGAAGTATTCGGAGGTTTGTTATAACTGAATGTTTTCCTGAAATAGGTTGTGTTCTGACATACTGGAATCTCGGTTGTTCCCAACGAGCGAATGGCTGCTGCCTCGACTTTGACTCGCAATCCGGCCGGATTTGGGCTGCTACCATCGTTGGCGAACAAAAATTCCAATTCATTGACTCCCGCAATAAACCCGGAATCAATTATAAAGATGCCACTCCAACTGCCATAGAAGTCATGGGAAATCCCCAGACTGACGCCGTTGAGCGATACATCGGTCACCCGATTATCTGTTGCTAACTGAAGATTCAGTGAAACCGTCTGATGATCCCAGCCGGTCAGATCAAAAGTTGTTTTGACCGGAAATTCCCCAACCGGTTGATTGTCGGTACCTATTCCCCCGAAACTGATCCACTGTGACTGTGAATCATTGGCCAGCCAGGCCGGATGATTGACGGTCGCATAGATAGAATCGCCGGAAGAAAATGTATAGTGTGGATCGGCCTGGCCCGCTGCCAATGGATTGCCATCATCGTCCAGTCCCGTACTATACAGTGTAGTTACAGGCACGGGTGTTGAACTGATCGGCTTATTACCGCAATAAAATGCAGCCTGCCCCTGAGACCAACTGGTATCATTAAAGCCGCTATGTCTCCATGATGTACCCAAATCAACACCGCTTGCGTCATACCGCCAAGTTAAACCGGATTCCACCAAATCCACCTGTCGGGGACTCAAGTCGATGACCGGGAAGTTCTCCGCACCGGGCGTGCCGCCGATGGTCACACTGCTCGTCCAGTTGGCTGCCGAATCACTGGAATTATCGGGTACTTTTTTTGCAAGAGAAACACCGCTTCCGTCCGGAGCAACCGGCCATCGCCCTCGGTCATTATACCCCACCGAATCCATCAGTCGACTCGAATTATTAACCAGCTTAATCCGTTCACCAGCATTGGATAACTGTCCGTCAAAAGGACCAAACACACCGGCAATGCCGTAAGCGGTTTCAATCGCCGCAGGTGATTTAGCCAGCACCAGATAGCCGCCTCCGTCCAGAAACGTCCCTTCCGAAAACGTGTAATCAATCGCTCCTTGGACCGACCAACCGGAGATATCGATATCAATCGACATCTGGTTATGAAATTCCACCCACTCCAGTGTCACATCCGCGCCATCAGCCGGATGGTACATAATCTCATTAAATACCACCACACTGTCTGCTGTTGCTTGAGTCAGGAAAGCACTAAAAAATAATACCGAAGCCACAACAATCGTCAAAATATAATGATTTCTCACAGAATCCCCGATCTAAATTTACAATATTTAATAATAGCCACGGAAACATCTCTATTGGCTGAAAAACCCACCACAAATAAACTTTTTTTGACCATTTCTTTCATGCTGTTTTTCCAGATACTGTACATGAGAGACTCGCTTTTTCTCCGAATATAGATCGCTCCCGTCAAAATTCGAAGTCGAGAGAATCCGAGATCCAGCCGTCTTCGCCCAGACCTCTTTGCCCGACAGTCGTCTCAATCGGTTTCCAACTCAGGTGAGGATTCACCATATCAACACCCAGCGGATTGACATGCTCTCACAGCCCCCGCCAATCGCTTGAACACCGGGTGTATCTGCTTGACACAGACGTCCCCATATCCCCAATTCCAATAAGAATAACGATACACGTCAGATATTTTTCCTCACTTCAATTCCCCAGGTTCGTGTTTTCCAACGTTTTTTCAATCTTTGTTTCTGAAACTTCATCCGTTTCTGAAACTTCATCTCCCCCTTCTGATGATATTCATCAACTCCATTGACATCGACTTTGTTGCCAACATTGAAAAGATGCAGACCGTTGTAGATCAACGGCCCACATCGATTACTTATTTAATCCTGAACATTACACTTGCATCAAGCTTTACGACGACGCAACAGACCAAGGCTGCCGAGACCCAATAATGTCATTGTGGCCGGTTCCGGCACAACTTCATTTGCAAACGAATAGAGGTGCCCTTGGCCATACGGCACCGTCACATCAAACGTAAAAGATGTGTTGCTGCCAGTGTTATAGACGTACTCAATAATCTGACTTGTCTCCTGGGTAAAAATTTCAGCACCGACACCCAGACCATCATCACCGCCATCAAGGGCGATCTCACGAGCGGTTCCATCCCAAGACGGATTAAAAACGCTGAACATGTAATCCGTATTCGCTTGCAAACCTTCAAGCACAATCGAAACAGAACCGTTCGCAATCAGACCCGTTGTAAGGATCTGACTATTCGTACCCGAAACCTGGGCAGGACCGATTGCCCCGTTAGTTAGCCACGGTGACGTTGTTGTCATCGTAAAGGCTTTACCCGATCCGACATCTGTTCCCGACATATCAGCAGCCAAAGCCACTTGCGTCACCGTGACACCGTTGATATCGAATGAGCCGTCCGCGTCAGCAATATCGACGACATGCGTGAACTCTTTTTCCGCCGAAAACGGTAGGTCGGCATCATCCGTCCACGCGGTGGAAGTGAACACCCCAGCCTGAACATTCATGGCCGAACATACAAACAAAACGAGACTCAATACTTTCAAACTTTTCATCTTTCCATCCTCACAAAAAAATACATTTACGATTCATTACTACAACACAAACTTGCTTATATACCTACAACGATACCTTTCTAACAAACGGTTTCTAATATTTCACTTTCATCAACTATGTGTTACCCCGCACGAACGGCTGCCATCGTGGCAGCGGGCTCAATCAAAATAAACAGATGCCATTTGCCTGAGTCTTACCAACCGGGACCTCCCCAAGTCGTACGCTGATAAAAAAGAAAATCTTCACTATCCGGATCCACAACCTGCAGCATATAAAATTACAAAGGCATGCTAATTTCTTATTTTCCCCCACATGGAACGCCGTACCCAAGCCAATTCGTCACTATCCGGTGCCGGTCCCCTAAAGCCATAGGCATTTGTGTAATCTTCAAAGCTCATCTTTCCCAGTTCCAGTGTTCGCTCTTCTCGCATTTTCAAGTATTCACTGTGACCGTCGGCAAAGCTGTAGGTGCCGCCGTTGTTATGCTGAACAAGTGGTTGATTCCACCAGACCGCCTCGCTGTACCACTGGGTCCACGGTCCCCAAGTCACGTTGTATTCATCGACAAAAACAAATCGGCCGTTGGTATTCTTAATCTGCGCCAACTTTGTAAAACGGGGGGCAGCGGTATCGCCAAAAGGACCGCCATTCATCGCATGAGTAATATTGTATGACCGCTTGACTTCCTTACGTTGTGTCGGACAACGAAAAATCTTAGTACTGTCGCCCAAATACCGAAATAACGGTCCTGTTTGGATTTCATCCAACTGCACACTCTCTGGCTTCATGACATAAGAGCCAATCTCATAAATCGAAGGCGTCCAGTTGTGTGCGTCAACCATTTTTCCATCGTTGTCATCAATATAAAGCAGCCAGGCTGTTGTTAATTGTTTGGTATTGCTCAGGCAGACCGTGATCTTCGCCTGATCCTTTACCTTTCGCAAGGCCGGCATGATAATCGCCATCAACAATGCAATAATCGCAATGACTACCAGCAGTTCGATGAGCGTAAATCCTTTTTTGTTGGGGGCCGCTAAACGCATTTTTCAACCTTTCTAAAACTTAAAACAGATCGGAAGGCGAGCCACATGGCCCGCCCCCCTGATCTTTAATCACCTCTTACAAACCAGCCATCCAGTTTTCGGCTAGTTTGGCATAGTCCAACAAATTAACCAGACAATCGCCATTGAAGTCCGGAATTAGTGCACCAACTTCCACGACGCAATTCTCAGTCATATCAACAAGCTCAATAGTGTCAATCAGAACCGAACCGGAACCGGCGCTGTCTTCATCATAAGCTGCCACTGTGAAACGATACAGGTCATGACAGGTCAAGGGACCGCCGTTGGCGGTGCCAGCGAAATCTTCATCTTCGGGAATCTCAACCATCAGTTCAATCCACTGATCCACAGGAACTTGCGACAGGTCAACTTGTATCTGTCCCTTGTAATACAGGTCCTCGTTGGCCGGAACAACCAGTTCACGCCCATCGAATATATTCATAAAGAAGACATCCGCATCTGTACCCGGTAAGACCCGTATCCGAATCTTGAACTGGTCAAAAATTGCAAAGTCCACCCGATCTTCCAACAGCCAGAAGCGGCTCTGAATCTGCTGCTGTCCCGCAAAGTCAAAGTCCAGTCGCATAACGGTGTTGCCTGCATCGTTAGGATCAACCTGCGGAATCAATGTTGTCGTCCCCAAACCATCGGCTTCAACCGGAATCCACTTCGTGTTGTAACTGTTCGGATCGGCTGCATCATAAGACTCCATATCCTCAAGGACGACGTCCGCCTGAACCGGCGTCATTGAGTCTGCCAGCCAGGACTGAGCCATGGCCTGAACATCCGCAATATCCGTATCCAGATCGAAATCGATATCGCCCTGCGGCGGAACAATTGAAACCAGCGCTTCGATTTGAGCGGGCTGTAGAATTCCCGACCAAATGGTGTATTCATCCAGCTGACCATCAAACCAGCGAAAATGCTTGTTGACAGAATTGTAATCCACTTGCTGCCAACGAATTGACGACCCTATCGCCAACTCGTCCAATGCAACTTCACCAGTCGCCACACCCGACAGGAGTGCCACTTCGGCACCATCAATATACAGTTTCCATTCATTCAGGGCACGTGTGACAATAAAGCTATGCCATCGGCCGTCATTGACTGTAATGCCGGAATTGGTCCAACTGATTGAACCGTTATTGTCACGAACGATCAGGCAAACCTTACCCGGTTCGATCTGAACTCCGTCATGACCAATGGTAACATCAATCAGCGGAATGTCGTCGGTCGAACTTCGCATCGAAAACAACGGTCCATAATCACCAAATGTCCTGAAATATCCTGACACGGCAAAGTACTGACCATCACCGGTCGGCATGTAGGGATTCGCTGCACTGACATCCACGAACTCGCCCTGACCGTTCAGTTCGAGTGCCTGACCAACCAAGCCGGTCACTGACATACTTAAATCACTGTTTGGATCTGCAAAACCCACCAATACGCCATCCGCATTATCAGATGAACCGGTTTGTTCAACGGTTGCGCCTAGACCGTCCTCAAACTTCCACTCAAGTACCTTTACGGCATCATCGGCCGGGTGTGTGATAAAGTCCCAGACAGGACCGGTAAAAGCCAACACGCCACCGTCTTCGACTTCCACTTGCCAGTAATATTCCGCATCCGGGTCAAGGATTGGATTGAATGTGGCAGCCGTTAAATCTGAAGCGACTTCCACCACGTTAATCAGGTTCGCATCTGTTGCCACAGTTACATTATATGTCGGGCTGGCAATCTCGCTGTTCTCCAGTGACCAACTCAACACATCATCATAGTTAATTGCTCCACCTGGAAGTGGATTTGATACAATATATGGCTCGTCCACTTCATTGGAGAAGGCATAGTGATGCCAAGCGGCTGAGCTTTCGGCAACAAACTCCACAACCAATTCACCATTGGCCGGAGCCGTATAGGCATGTTTAAAGAGATGACCATTGCCATCTCCGGCAATGTTCTGATCTAAAAATTCCGTCCTTCCATCATCACTTGTGGTCACATTGACCGGACGATCACCGATATTTCCCCAACCGCGTGTGTACAGAGTCAAGATGTAGTTTTCGCCCGGTGTCAACCCGGTCAAGGTCAGGACCGGAGGTTCACTTTCACTGTAGAAAAAGCTGCTTACCAGCGCCGCCCCATCACCGATCACATTACTGCCGCCAGAGTACTCCAAAGGCGATGATGTCGCCAGTGTCCAGTTTGCACCAGCTCTATCCGAATCGTTTTCAAATACAATACGGTTGACAACGGTCGAAGAAGCTTCATCAGAATTAAAGTTAACGGCATGGGTATAGTTTTTACCCAGCGCAATTTGAGAATCCGCATCATTGGTCCAGTCATCCAGTTCCCAATGCGACACTTTATACCCCGTTGTAAAAGACCACATATCGGTCGTCAGGTTCGGATCACCCGCAACACCACCCTCATAACCGACCACACGCCAGTAATATGTTTCTTTCTCGGCCAGTTCAGAATCAGGATTATAGCTAAATCCCGTTTGCGGTGTAATTGTAACCTTCACAGCCGCGTCCAGATTGGCCACCTTGATTTCGTTCGGGTCCAGATAGACATCGAATGTCAGGTTGTCACTATTGGTAAACTTTTCCTGCCAGGTCAACTCAACCTCGCTTGGCTTCACGCCGCCAGTTCCATTGATCGGGCTGACAGGTTCAATAATCACCGTCGGTGTAAACTCTTCATTCGCAAATGAATAAAAGTGCCCTTGGCCATAAGGAACCGTCACATCAAACGCAAAAGATGTGCTATTGCCAGTGTTATAGACGTACTCAATAATCTGACTTGTCTCCTGGGTAAAAACTTCAGCCCCGA
>JANQGW010000156.1 GCA_028282905.1 Sedimentisphaerales bacterium
GCGCAACTGAGCGTCTTCCTTGGCAGCCTTGTCCTTAATGGTTTCGGGTTTGTGGAAACGCAGGTTTTCCAGCAGCATGACCTGACCCGGTTCGAGGGCGGCAGCCATTGCTTCGACGTCATCACCGATGCAGTCGGGGGCCATCTTGACTTCATTGCCCGGCAGCAGCTCAGCCAGACGCTTGGCAACCGGTGCCAGTGAAAATTCCGCCTTGACCTCGCCTTTCGGCCGACCCAGGTGGCTCATCAGAATCAGCGAAGCGCCGCCGTCCAGGACATGCTTGATCGTCGGCAGTGCCTTGGTGATACGGCCGTCATTGGTAATATTCTGCTCGGCGTCCAGCGGCACATTGAAATCACACCGCATCAGCACCTTTTTGCCCTGCACATTAATATCTGCAACTGTTTGTTTTGCCATGATTTATGCCTTTCTAACTGGGAACGCGGGCGTCTCGCCCGCTAATCTTCGCATAAGAGAGTCCATTGAACCACTAATGAACACGAATTAACACGAATAAATAATAAAGAAAAAAATTAGTGTCCATTAGTGTTCATTCGTGGTTCGTTTTTTCTCCGTGTTCTCTGTGGCTATCTGTATTAAACAAAAGCCCGCAACTGGTGCGGGCTTTTGATTTAAAACTTGTCCATCTGCCCGTGATGGGCTTCGTGTATTGATCTTACAGAGCGGCCAGCTTTGCAATGATGTCAACGGTGCGGTTGGAGTAACCCCATTCGTTGTCATACCAGCTAACGACCTTAACGGTCTTGCCCTGAACCATCGTGCACAGCGAGTCAAAGATGCTCGAGTACGTGTTGCCAACGATGTCACTGCTGACGATCGGCTCATCACAGTAAGCCAGAATACCCTTGAGCGGGCCTTCGGCGGCTGCTTTAACAGCAGCGTTGACTTCTTCGACGGTTACTTCCTTGCTCAGGTCAGCGACGAGGTCAACACAGCTGCCGGTAATCACCGGAACACGCAGTGCGTAACCGTCCAGCTTACCAGCCAGAGCGGGCAGTACCTTACCAACGGCAGCGGCAGCACCGGTGGTCGTCGGGATGATGTTCTGTGCACCAGCACGAGCACGACGCAGGTCGCTGTGGATCTGGTCGCAGATGTTCTGGTCGTTGGTGTAACCGTGAACGGTAACCATCAGGCCTTTTTCAATGCCGAATGCTTCGTGCAGAGCCTTGCTCAGCGGAGCCAGACAGTTGGTGGTGCAGCTTGCATTTGAAACGCTCTTGGTGTCGGCGGTAATCAGTTCATCGTTAACACCCAGTACGACGGTTGCGTCGATGTCGTCTTTGGCAGGAACAGTCAGAACAACCTTCTTGGCGCCGGCTGCGATGTGGTCTTCGTAACCACCCTTGTCGCCGCCCTTGGTGCGGAAAATACCGGTGGACTCAACAGCAACGTCAACACCCAGCTCGCCCCACGGCAGTTCTTTCGGGCTGCGGATGGCGGTTACTTTTACTTCCTTGCCGTCGATCACGATAGCATCGTCTTTGCCTTCAACGGTACCGGCATAGGGGCCGAATACGGTGTCATATTTGAACAGGTGGGCCAGACTCTTGGCCGGAGCCAGATCGTTGATTGCGACCAATTCCATGTCTTCACGCGCCATCAGAATACGGGCGACTGCACGGCCGATACGACCGAAACCATTAATTGCAACTTTTGTTGCCATCGTAAATCTCCTGTAACTAAAAAAAGTTATCATTTATTTTCATTCTTTACGTACCGCACCCGCGATTTCGCAGGCCAAACGGAGCAGACAATGTAAAAACAGGCCCCCTGTTTGTCAAGAAATTTATCCTAATAATAGGAAACATGGCCAACTTTGTTGTACCGGACTATTACGACCTTAATAGTCCTAATGCTGTTTCGGTGCTGAAACCGTTGATTTCTAATCTGAACTATCTATCGAGTGACATAATCCCATGGCTTGCGATAGGGAATGCTCAGCAGTTTGTTGGCCTCGTCAGAGTTGGTGAACTTTTCGGCTTTCGGATCCCATGCCAGCTTTTTACCCATCCTGACCGCGATATGTCCAATCTGCCCCATCGAACAGGCGCGATGGCCCACTTCGGCATCCACCATCGTGCGGCAGTTGTTCTTGATGGCATAGATGAAATCTTCCTTGTCTTCACGCTGGGTGACCGGAATCTTGAAATCCTTCTTCTTGATACGCAAAATCTTCTCGTCATGCGCCTGAATCCGGTCCCTGCTCAGCCACGGGGAAAAAATCCAGCCTTCTTCGCCTTCAATCCGGATATAAGGGCGGTCCGTCACATAGTTCAGCGTCACACCATCGGCGTATTCATAATGGATATCGAACGAGTGCATCACATCCCAGAGGCCTTCGCCAAATGTGCCGGTCCCTTCCACGGAGACCGGTCCGGTTCGCTCGGTATTGTTCGCCAGTTGAGCCACGTCCAGCAAATGCGTTCCCCAGTTGGTCACGACCCCTTCGGATGTCGCCCGGCAGCGCATCCATCCCGGTCGGCCATACGACTGGGGGGGATGAACCCGATCCACACAGTAAGATTTCATCGGCGCAGGGCCTGTCCATAACTCATAATCCAGTCCAGCCGGAACCGGCGCAGCGGTCGCGTCACCCACCTTTCCCTTATCCGACAACGGCACCCCCACCTTAATATGCTTGACCTTACCTATATACCCATTCAACACCAGCAGAGCGGTCTTATTCATGTAGTTATTGGTCCGACACTCCGTATCAGTCCGGAAAACGACACCTTTTTGCTTGACTGCATCCGCCAGAATCCGCCCTTCCGCGACTGACAGTGAAATCGGCTTTTCACAGGAGACATGTTTGCCCGCATTGACCGCCAGCAGGGAAATCGGCACATGCCACTGATCGGTCGTTGAGTTCATCACGGCATCCACATCGTCACGGTCAATCGCCTCGCGAAAATCGACATAGGCCTTGCAGTCGGTATTTCCGTAATGTTCATCCACCTTCTTTTTGGCATTCGTCAATCGCCATTTGTCCACATCGCACACGGCGACAACACGCGTATCGTCAGAATTCAGAAATCCCGGCAGATTGGCATAATAGGCCTGACGCCCCATGCCGATCATCGCTACGTTGATACGGTTGGAAGGCGCATTTTTTCCAAACACCGTTGACGGTACGATGGACGGAAACGCCGCAATCGCCCCGGCGGCACCCGCGGTTTTCAGTAACTGTCTGCGTGTAATTTGTTTTGAATAATTCTTTTTCATGATATGATATCCTTATTGATTCTCCTGTCGATATCGCTCCTGATAAGATTTCCAGGTCTTCATCGATTGGGTCAATGCCTTTTCGCAATCCTGCTTGATGTTATAACACTGAAGCCCGAAATACCCCTCAAATCCAAGATCTTTTGCATATTTGACCAGTTCGTATGTATCAAAGGAGCCTTGGCCTAAAGGCTGAATCAGCTTATCCCAGCCCATGGCCTTTGAATCACCGGCATCAATGCCATTGATCGATATCATAAACAGGTAAGGTCGGGCCAGTTGTATTGCGTCTTTCCAGCCCTGGGAACCTTCCACTTTCCAGAAATGACACATATTGAAAACAACTCCCACATTTCGTCGATTGATCGCCTCTGCCAGTTCCACCGCGTGGCCAACCGTCTCACAATAAAAATTCACATGTGGATATATCGCTATCTTGATGCCTAATGGATGGCAGAAATCGGCTAACTGCTGAATTCCCTCAACGAGTACCTGGTCGGCCTTTTCCGAATCCTTCATCGATGAATTATTATGCAGGTGCAGTGTCACCAGTAAGTCCGTGCCGGCACACTGCTGGAGGATACCTTTTAATGACGGATGATGAGCGGGCTTGCCTTCCTTGTTGATCGTCATCCCGATGTACATCTCAGGCATCGGCAGGTTAATTGCCTGCATCGCTTTGTGCCATTTCTCGAAGGTTTCCTCGCGATGGCCGGCCAGCCCGTCAAAGCCAATCTTCTTGATCAGTGCCGCACGTGCCTCGTAACTTTCAGGGGTGTTCGGCATCGAGCGAACAGCGTTATTGAAACAATAGAATACATTGTCGAGTTCCTTTGGTTTTTGACTCACCGCATAACCGGCAGTTACCAGCACCAAGGTCAAGACAACCACCTTTTTTAACTTGCCCATTACTGCACCTTTCTGCATTTTGATTGCCCAACGGTTTGCTGACTATGATGTAAACAGACTTCACTGCGATATTATTGCATTATAAACCGTGTTAAGATCGCGCATCTACCTGTATTTCAAGAATTTGGGTAGTTTCGCGGTTCACCTTCACAGGTTCGGCCATGCGGATGGGGGCCAGCCAGAGGATTTTTTCAGTGTCTTCGATGATGACGGCGGTTTGGCGAATTTGGGTATCGAATTGGCCGTCCTGAAGGAAGCGGGCGACTTTTTTTGTGCCTTTGCCGCCAATGGGGCCGAACCGGTCACCATCCCGGCGGCAGCGTACTGTCAGCGGGCCGGTGATTTTGGCCGCGTCGAACCATTCAACATGCAAATCCTTTGATTCCATAAACTTATCATAATCAACACTGTCGCGATCCAGCAACTTTGAAGTGATTTTCCATGGACCAAACTCAACGCTTTGGCCGATTTCCAACTTCAACTCTTTATCAGGAATCACGAAATCGGCGGGCCTGTCTGTTCGCGTAAGAATTACCTTACCGTCCTTGACACAGACCTCAACATAGCCGGGGAAATCTGCTTTGGCCCGGCTTTGGCCTGTCATTTCTCGAATCGTCTCAAAATGAGCCTGTGAATAGTGACGCAGGCCTGCTCCAAGCGTGAGCAGGGACTGGCGAATGATTTCGTAAAAGATCCAGACAGGGCAATCCTGTAATACGCCCTGCTCCCAGACGACCTTATGACCGCCGGCGTTTTCAATGCAATGCGGCTGCATGGTTTCGACGGTTTTATCGAGCTGTTTTTGAAGTTTTTGAGCGGATTGAGTCAGTTTTGTCAGTGATTCGGTGAAATTGGGGCCGGATGAAAAGGCGGGCAGCAGGCCGTGGCGGATGCGATTGCGGGTAAATGCCCAATTTTGATTGGAAGCATCTTCACGCCAGGTCAGGTCATTGTGGCGGCAATAGTTCATGATTTCATCGCGGCTGGTCGTCAGCAACGGGCGGACAAATACGCCGCTGAAAACAGACGAAACCGGGTGAATGCCGCACAGGCCTCGAAAGCCCGTGCCTCGCATCAGGCGGAAAATGACGGTTTCGGCCTGATCGTCGGCGTGGTGAGCTGTCGCGATGCGTACGCAGTTGTGTTTTTTTGCCATACCAGCCAAACAAGTCAGTCGGCAGCGGCGGGCGGCAGTTTCAATCGACAGCTTATGCGATCTGGCATATTGGGGGACATCAACCCGTTCGGTGACAACTGAAATTCCCAACCGGTCGCCTAACTGTCGAACAAATGTCTCATCTGCATCGGACTCGGTACCGCGGAGACAGTGATTGATGTGGCCAATGACAAACTCACACTGCAAACGCCCTTCGGTCCGCAGCCGGGCCAGCGCATGGGCCATCGCGACTGAATCGGCCCCGCCGGAAACGGCCAACAAAACACGCCCGCAATCGTCAAGCAGCCCCTGCGACTGAATGCACAATAACAAGTTATCTTCAAATACATCCGGCATTATAAATCCGAAATCCGAAATCCGAATATTGAAATCCGAAATAACAAGTTCTAATAACCAAAACACCGCTGTTTGGTGTATTTGAATTTTAAAAATTCGTGTTTGTTTCGGATTTCGTACTTTGAGTTTTGCATTTACCAAAAAAAGGGCCTGCTTCCGTGTTAGAAACAGGCCCTGTCAATTTTGTTCATTCGGTCAATTGCCTATTGCCCTTCGACCGGAATCACCTTTTCGTCATCGACAGGCTCGTCAGCCGGTATCATCTCGTCCGGCTTCGGCGTGCTCAGTGCCTTGATCCGCAGGTTGGCGTGCTCGGTGTTTTCCACATAGCGGGATTCCTTTTCGACTGCCAGCTGGTACAGGGCCAGTGCCTCTCTGCGCATCCTCAGTTTCATATCCATTACGCGGGCAGCACGATAGCGTGCCGGGTACGGCGTAACCTCGTTCCACTGGAATGTCCGCTGGTAGTAGATCGCCGCCAGCTGGTAGTTTTTCAGGTATTCATAAATGCGACCGGCGCGATAGGCTGAATCGTCAATCTTGTCACTGCTGGGGTACTGCTGAATCACAGCATTGAACTTGCCCAGCGACTGACGCAGCTTAGCCCGGTTGGTCACGATCACCAGTCCGCCAGCCTGCTTGTAGAGCGTCATGGCTTCACGATAAAGCTGATCGGCCGCTTCGATGGAATTCATCGCTGTCAGATTTTCCGGCACCCATTCGGCCGGCTGGATGTAGCGGTAATGCACCATCTGGTCAAATGTCCGCAATTCGGTCGCGGCCCACTCGCTCTTGGTGGCGTTACCGACCGAGCGGTAATAGCCCTGCAGCTCCACCAGTGCCTGGCGGTAGGCAGCCCGCTGAGCGGCCAGTGCCTCGACAAAATCGGCCTCGCCCGCACCCGGCGCCAAATAGACATCGCCGGCCTGCACCTCAATCGCCTGCGGGGCGTCCAGCAGGTGGGCGTCGGTCTTCCTGGGGTTGTTACAGCCGGTTAAAGCCAGTACACCCGTTATGATTGCAACCATCAAAAGGTTCCGTGTCATCGTCATACCCCTTTCAAATTCGGTCAAATTCTGAAAGAATTGTTCTTATTTCCTATTCTACGATACCAGCTTTAGCCGGCCTGTCAAGCATATTATCCTATCGGCACATCGCCGATAATCCCTTGAAATTAAGCCATTTACGCCCCAAAACAATCACCAATAAGCAGTAAGCAATAATCAATTACCGCCACATATCCTCTTCATTGAACGGCCCGAGCGGCCCGTCGCCCTTGGGTTTGGGCCGGGAATTGACGATCGCTTCGGCAATCGGCAAATCGTTCGGACGGGTCATTTTGATGTTGGAATGGTCGGTTTCGACAATCGATACATGGCGGCCCATCGCCTCGGCCAGTTGGGCGTCGTCGGTAATTTTGCTTTTATCCAGTGAATCCAGCTTGGCGTAGGCCTCTTTGAGTAGTTTGGCATCGAAAACCTGCGGCGTCTGGGCCTCGTACAACCCGGCTCGGTCCACGGTATCGACAATCACGCCGTTTTCGACTTTTTTGAGCGTTGCCACGACCGGGCAGGCCAGCATCGCAGCGCCAGTTTCGTCAGCCTTGGCGAACAGGTCGTCAATCCACTCATTCGTCAGGCAGCACCGCACCGCATCATGAACGGCGATCAATTCAGCCTCATCAGAGACCTTTTCCAGTGCCTTGGCGACGGTCTCGAAGCGTTCGGAACCGCCGAAACAGAGTTTGACGCCGCTGAAGGCCAGCGCTGCACCCCATTTGACGGACACCAACTCCTCATCATCCGGCGAAATCGCCAACAATACCTGGCAAATGTCCGGACGCTCGGCAAAAAAGTCGATGCTGCGTAAAAACGCGGGACGCCCCGCCACATCGACAAACGGTTTCTTGCGGTCGCCGCCAAAACGCGACCCCGCCCCGGCAGCACAGATTATCACGGATACCTTTTTCATAAAAAACCTCACGAACCACGAATGGACACGGATTCACACGAATAAATAATAATATATCATCTTGTCATTCCCGCGAAGGCGGGATTCCGGACTATTTTAGACGGGATGGACAGGATTTACAAGATTTGATTAAAAATGGAATTTTGCTGTGCCAACAGCAGCGTGGAGCGACAGTGACACGATGAGACACTGTGCGGTATCGAATACACAGGGAATCCCATCCCGGCGCTGGCGCTTCGGGCTGCTGTATTCCGTGTCATTCCGTGACTTCCGTGGTTGACTCCTGGACAGCCTGCTGTTCGGTCAGTCCCAGGACCACCGGATTGATGCGCAGTTTGATATCGTCCTTGGTAAACGCCTCACCATCCGGCCCCGGCGAATACACCAGCCCCTTTTCAACATCAACAACATATTCATCCCCATAGGCCCGCGCAGCAAGCGAACCGTCCCGCCCCAACCGCCGAGCCAGCACCCACTGAAGCATATCATCATAAATAAAGACCTTTTCTTTGATCTCAAAAAGTTTTCCGATCGCAGGCATGCAAACTTTCATCTTAATCGAGCCATACGGGTTATACAATGAGTAGGAATCATATAGCTTATCTAAGACATCTTCTTCGAGAAGCGGAACTTTGGGCCAGGCTGGTTTACCCCAGGGCCAAACAGAGATTGGGCTAAACTCGACAGGAATTTCATCTTTATCTATCAATATCCAATTTTGACAAATGCCGTGATAGTAACGGTTTATTGAATTTGGCTTATACAGAGGGAACGGTTTAATCTCTATCTCTTCGTGTATCCCGTTTTTAAAGAACAGATATTCATGAATAAAACAGTTTCTCATACTCAACTGTTCAGTGGTTAGAGACTTGAAATGTGATTGCAAAATCAATAATGCTTCAGAAGAAGTATCGGGATAATTGATAATCGTGTTCGCATGTGTCAGATTCATAGCAATGCAGCCATAGCAAACTAATTTTGAAATTATTGGCCGTGTAAAAACAACATGCTTTCGTATGAGAGTATCAAATTCAACCAATTGTTCACAAGCTTCTATGTCATTACCATTGCCCAATAACACATATGAGTACAATCGATTGATTTTAAATAATCGTTTTAGATCATATGAATAGGGGGTATGCTCGCCAATTTCTATATCAACATCCGCAAAATCCGCAATTTCACTATAGGTATTCAGTTTTTCAAGAACGAAACGTCCCTTGGCGGCTTTCTCCCATAATTGCTGGATACTCTCGGAATGCCTGCGAAGATAGGCAAGCCGCAATTCTGTATTTTCAATCTCACTAACGCCGTCAAAAATTTTCTCAAGCAGTTGAACTTCTTTCCGGTCTAAGCCGATTGCAGGCGCTCCATCAGGGCTGTCATCTTCGCCATTGAGTTGGCAGAGAATCGCATAAGTCTCCTCGTTTTCCGGTCGGACCTGATTGAAATCGGCCTCGGTGAATTCGTTGGGGACTGGGCCGGCGTCTTGGGACCAGACGGCGTAGCCTGCGGCGATTAAAATCGGGATGGACAAAAAAGGGATGAGAATGCCGGCCATGGCGAGGCGCTCTCCGGTGAGTTTGCCGCGGCTTTTTCGGATATGACGCAGGGAAAGTATGCTGATGATTAACACCGGAATCAGCGGCAGGTACAGGGTAAAGACACACAGAATACCCAGCACCAGCGACAAAATCGCCAGTCGGCTGGTTCTCGGTTTAAAATCGGCCGGGTCTTCGGAAAAATCCCAGCCGCAGGTAAAGCACTGCTCGACCGTCGCCTCAAAATCACTGCCGCATCGCGGACATCGCATATGCAAACTCCTCAATCAAAGAAATATCGCCAACACCTCTTTAAACGCTCACCGGGATCGGCTGTTGCATCATTTTTGTTTTTGACGCTGATTTACACTGATTATTTTTAGACGGGATGAACAGGATTTACAAGAAATAATTAATAATGGAATTTTCCTATTTAAACAGATTCCTCACATGCGTTCGGAATGACGGTTTTCAGCCATGATTATTTTTTGTGTCTTTTTCGGCGTCTTCGGTATCCTCGGTGGTTTATTTAGCTACAAATTAGCACCAATTTTCAGCAATTTCTTTTGACACAGATTGACACTGATTTACACTGACAGGTAGAGTCTATTGACATAAAGCATCAGCGTGCTGTATCGAATTAAAAAAGACAAACCAATGAAATCATTGCAGGATCATATTGCGTTAGTGACCGGGGCCAACCGGGGGATTGGGCGAACGGTGGCGCTTGCCTTGGCCGAAGAAGGCGCGCATATTATTGCTGCCGCACGGGATGTTGAGGCACTCAATACCGTCGTCAGCGAGATCGAACAGGCCGGCGGTAAGGCGACGGCCATCCCGTTTGACCTGGCGGATGAATCAACGATAGACGGATTGGTTGAGCAGGTCAAAACGCACTTCGGGCGTCTTGACAGCCTGGTCAACAACGCGGGCCTGACCCATTCAGCGCTGATGGAGGAGACGACGACGGCTGATTTCGATCGGATCATGGCGGTTAATACCCGCGGGCCATACCTGCTGACGCGAGAGTGCCTGGGTCTGCTGCAAAAATCGCCGCAGGCAACGATTGTCAATATCGCCTCGGTCGTCGGCGTCAAGGGCTACCCAATGCAAAGTGCCTATACCGCCAGCAAGCACGCCCTTCGCGGCTGGTCCATCGCACTCGCTGAGGAGCTGCGCGAAACCGCCGTCCGTGTTCATGTGCTGTGCCCCGGCGGCGTGGATACCGAGATGGTCAGCCGGGTCCGGCCGGATATTCCCAAAGAAAGCCTGATCAAGCCCGAGGAGATCGCCGAACTGGTCACGTACTGCATCACGCACAAGGGCAATGCCGTCGTGGATGAGTTTCGCATCCGCCGGGCAGACTCGGGACCGTGGTTTTGATGATTATTTTTAGACGGGATTGACAGGATTCACAAGATATACAAAAATGGAATTTTCCTGATTAAATAGATTCCTCACGTTCGTTCGGAATGACGGTTTTTCGGCCTGTCGGGCCGAACCCAATAGGCGAAGGCCGATGGTTAATTTAATCTGCCAACTCTGCGGTTTCTTCATCGGTCCACTGCAGGTCGTCGATGTCTTCTTCGGCGACGAACTCGATATGGCCATCGACGAAGGCGACGTTGCAGCCGGGGCTGTCGTTTCGGTTGTGAGCGTTGACTAAGACGTCTTCCGGGCCGCCGAGTTGGTTGAAGCGGTCTTTATAGACCTTCGCGTTTTCATCATAGGCAATGCCAAATTCATCCAAAAACTCATCATGATGTCGCCGCTCGGTAATTGAACCTGTCCTTGGCCCGGCTTCAACACCCAGATCCGTCTCGAAAAACAACACCATATTTGGCGGCAGGTCCGACAATTTTTTACCCACGGCGTGTTTGTTCATCGCATAACAGCTTTCGCCTTCAACCGCATCAGAATCCTGGCAAACAAACGAGTACGGCGACACATCAGCCTCTTCGATCAGCAGGTCACACCAATTTTCAGTCGGCAACTGGTCATCATAATCATACGTATAAACCTGCATCGCAACGGACAATCCCTGTAAATTGGAACTGCATACAATGCTCTGAGCAATTCCTTTTACCTGAACCGTTGCGGGCATTATCGCTGCGAACATCAATAACGGGATAGGCAAAAGAAACAACAACCCAATCGGCACACCCAATCCCGCCAGTGCCAGACCGGTGCCCTTGAGGCCGTTCTTTTTATCGCTGATTTTGACAAGGGCCATGACGCCGCAGACGATCGCCGGAATCGCCAGCAGCGGCCACAATACCAGCGTCAGGCACAACAGCCCCATCGTCAGTGATGCCTTTGCTAATCGGCTGGTCGTCAATCCGGCTGAAACATCCCACATCGCCGCCCCGCAACCGACACACGCGGTCGCGTCGTCGGCATTCTGAAAACCGCATTTTTGACAATACATTGCTGCCTCCCGTAAAATGTTAAAAAACAAAATTGTATAAACGCAGGGTGAATAATAAACCACCGAGGACGCCGAGGACTCTGAAAACACAAATCTTGTAAATCCCGTAAATCCTGTCTGAAAAATCGTGGTTTTATTCAATTGTCCAGATCAGATCGTCGAGACGGTCTTCGGTGACAAATTCGATATGGCCGTCGGCAAAGGCGATATTGCAGCCCAATTGGCCATGCTGATCGTGCCGCAATGCGACGTCATCCCGGCCGCCAACTTGGTTAAAACAGTCCCTGTAAACCATCGTATTGCGATTATTATAAATTCGCCTTGTGCTTTCATTTTGATAGTTGAGGTTGTTGAATAGAAATTCATAATGCCGTCGTTCGCTAATCGGACTACTCCTCGGCCCGGTCTCAAAACCCAAATCCGTTTCGAAAAATAGCACCATATTTGGGGAAAGCTCGGTTTGCTTTTTCCCAGCGACATGTTTATTCAACGCATAGCAGCATTCACCTTCGATTGCATCCGATCCCGGACAGATAAAGGATTTCGGCGACACGTCTGCCTCTTCAATCAGAAAATCGCACCAGTGCTCCGTAGGCAATTGGTCATTGTAATCATTAGCATAAACCCTCATCGCAATGGACAAACCTTTTAGATTTACCGCACAGACCTCTCGTTCAGCCATGCCCTTCACTTTACTTAACGCCGGCATCAAAATCGCCATCAGCATCGGTAGAATCAGAAACAATGTCACAATCGGCACTGCGATCCCAGCAATGGCGAATCCGTTGCCTTTGAGTCTGCCCTGGCTTTTACTGATTTTGACCAAAGCTATAATCGCGCAGATAATCGCGGGGATGGCCGTGAAAATATTGCAAAATATCGACAAAATCCCCAATACGAGTGACGTAGTGGCCAGTCCGCAGGTTTGAGGCTCAGTCAGACCGGTTGGGGGCGTCACAGGCGTCTGGCCTATAGCAGTCCCGCAACTTGCGCACATTGCCGCATCTTCGGTATTCTGTAAACCGCATTTTGGACAATACATGGCTTCCTCCTTTGAAAAATGTTTTTCTGTCACCCCTTTGGGGCTTTTTTTCTTTATGCTCACTCTCGGGAGGCTTACGCCTCCGGCTACGATACTGTCACCCCTTCGGGGTTATCCTGTTAGTATTCGATGCCCTTGCGGGCGACGATTCCGTTGTCGTAGGGGTGTTTGATCAGGCGCATTTCGGTGACGAGGTCGGCCAGTTCGATCAGGTCGTCGCTGGCGCCGCGGCCGGTCATGACCAGCTCAACTTTCGGGTCGCGGTGGGCGATCAAGGCCTTGATGTCCTCCAGTAATGCCAATCCCTGATTGATACAGAAAACAATCTCATCCAGCACAATCAGGTCGTAGTATTTCTCATGGGCGGCCGTCTCAATTTCCTGCATGGCATCGTGAATCGACGCGCGGACGCGGGCCAGTTCCTCGTCATCGTGCATCGCCTTGAACATATCCCACGGCTCATCCAGGCAGCGTACCGTCACGCCCTCGCAATAGGTGGTCATAAAGCCGCGTTCACCCAGCTCCAAGTCCGGCGGCTTAAGGAATTGAAAAATCAGTACTTTGGCGCCGTGGCCGGTGGCCCGCAGGGCCAGTCCAAAGGCCGCGGTCGTTTTGCCCTTGCCGTCTCCGGTATAAATTTGTACGAGTCCTTTCTCTAACATGGATGCTATCGTAACCGCGGGCGGGTGATTATACAAATAAAAAAAGCCCGGCCGCAGCGTTTACTGCGAATGGGCTTTTTAGTTACTTGTAAGAAACAGACAGGTGTTACATTTGACTACACGCAGAAGACTTCCTGTTCTTCTGTGTTGGCCGGCTGGAAGCTCAGCGGCTCGGAAAACTGTACCGCCACGCGTCTGACATACGGACCCAACTCGTCGATCCGGCAAATTTCACCTTCACGGATGATGTTGGTCAAGTCGAAGGTCTCTTCGTCCTCGTACCGGGGCACGCTGAACCGCGCGGTAATGCGGTCGCCGTCGGCGGGACAATTATCCGCGTAGCATGTAAAGGCCGCACCGCCGCTGGAAATGTCCACCATCTGTCCCTGGGTGAGGATGTCGTCGAAGTCTTCGGCGAACCAGATGGGCCAACTATAACGTAATCTCTTCTCTCGTCTGCGTTCCATAATCGAATCCATTGCACTATCTCCAAAATCCTGAATTTTCAGCAAATCACCTGATTTACAAACCGTGCTTCGTCAGGCGGGGTGGGCGACTTAATCAAAAAATCGATAAAATCGGCCCTGCCGCGATTGAAAAACGCAATATGCGTCTCTGCGGCGTCGCTTTTGAGGGCTGTGACTTTTATGGGATGCTTTCGGAAACGGGGGATATTTTGCGGCTTGTCCGATAATATTTTCAGGACATTTTCACATTTCATGCGGGAAAACGCTTGCGACCGGTTGATTCCGATGGATAATACGGCAACAAAATGAATATCGCCGTTGAAACACAAGCTGAACTCATACGATTGTAAGGAACTAACCGGCCGTATGTTACCCAAAAGCAGCAATGACAAGAACATAAACTTCCGACAGGGCGCAGGGCCGCTGTTTGCGGCATCCTTTCTGTTCAGCGGTGCCCATAACGGTGTCTTCACGCTCGCCCTGCCGTTTGTGATCGTGCTTATCGGGGGCAGTGATAAAGATCTCGGCCTCTGCTACGGTCTCGGCACGATTGCCTATGTAATTTCCTGTCTGACCGCAGGCAGACACCTCGACCGATTCAATCCTAAACGGTTGCTTCAAGTCAGTTCGGCCCTGATTACTCTGGCCATGGTAGCGGTTACCCTCGTCACCCACCTGGCCGCCAATGACTCTCTGTCACTTTTCCCAATTATCATGGTCACGGTCTTCAATGCCATTCTTTCCCTGCTGCTGACGCTGTATTGGCCGCCGATGATGGGCTGGCTGTCGCGCGGACACGAAGGCCCGGCCCTTTCACGCCGGATGAGCCGGTTCAATTTGTGCTGGTCATCGGCCCAGGCGATCTGCCCATTTGCGGCTGGGTTTATTCTCAGGCATAGTCCGATTTTAGCGGTTCTGACCGCAGCCGTTTTGTCAGCGATAGCTTTTCTCTGTGTCTCAATTGCCGCATCTCCGCGGATTGCGTCGGGATCTAAAAAGCAAACCAGCCCGCGACTGCCTGAGCCGGCAACCATGCTGCATCCTTCCAACGCGGCGTTTTGCACAATGACCCGGTCGGCACTATTCGTGTCCTGCGTTGTTTTGGGACTGATGCGCACCCAGTTTGCCCTGCTGTTTACCGACACGCTAGGCTACTCGAAAGCCCTGTTCGGTATCCTGACCGGTTTGCTGTGCCTGTCCGCTGTGGCGGGCTTTTTCGTCACCGGCAAAACCCACCGGTGGCACCATCGGCTTTTGCCCTTTGCGGCCGCCCAGGTGATCACCGCTGTTGGGCTTATCCTGATTCTCGGCTGCCGTTCTTTGACAGCACTTTGCATCGCAATGGTCCTGATCGGCGTCGGACAGAGTTTTATCTACGCCTCCCATCAGTATTACGCCGTTTCCGGTCAGAAAGACCGATCCAAACCGATGGCAGTTCATGAGATCCTCATTTCCGCCGGGTACGCTTGCGGCGCCATCGGCGGCGGCTATCTGGCCGAATATTTTAACCGGTTCACTCCTTACCAGTTTGCCCTTGCGGCGGTTTCGGCAGCGTTGCTGGCACAAGCGGTTATTTTCGGCCTGTACAAGAAGTCCGCTGCTCGTCGATCCGCATAAAAGCGACATCTCCTTAACTGAAAAACACCTGAAATCCCAGGGATTCGGGTTTTTTCCAACTAAAGCCGTGAAATTAGTGCAATATTTGTTAGCATGACCGGCGTATACGGGGTAGATGCGGTATTTTTTGGGAACTGGTGCCCTTTTCAGGCCATAACGGCAGAAAAGTATCTTGAACGGCATTTTAAAGCCCGAATTCCCCGCCAGATAGCGACCCCATTAGAAGTGCTTTAACCATTACACTATATAAATTGAGGATTCAGCATTATGAAGTCAATCAAACATCTATTGATTATTTCAATAATCACCGCGATTTTGTCACCGGGCATCTGCCAAGGCCAGACGATCAAATTCGCCCGCTACCCGCATATTTGTAACGGCAAGATCGCGTTCACCTACCAGGATGACATCTGGATCGCCAATGACGACGGCAGCAATCCCCGCCGCCTGACCAATCACGTCGCCAAGGATATTTACCCGCGGTTTTCTCCCGACGGTCAAACGATTGCCTTCTGCAGCAGCCGCATGGGCAACTATGACATTTTTACCGTACCCATTCAGGGCGGTGCGCCGACACAACTGACCTGGATGACGGCCAATGACATCATGGTCAACTGGACACCGGATGGTGAGAGTATTATCTTCCGGACCATGCGCACCGGCATGTGGCGTGACCAGCTTTACACCGTATCGCGTAACGGCGATTTGCCGTCACCGCTGAATATCGATGCCGGCTATACCGGCGCCATCAGCAGCGATGGGCGGTATCTGGCGTTTAACCGGCAAAGCATTCCCTACGGTCGCAAGCACTATAAGGGTAACGCCAATGCTGACATCTGGCTGCAGGATTTGCAGACGCAGGAAATTACTCAGCTAACGGATACCCATATCAAAAAATTCCGTGAACACGTCCATGACCGCTTTCCCATGTGGGGCAGAGATGGAAAAATCTACTTTGCCAGCGAGCGGGATGACATTTTTAATATCTGGTCGATGCCTCCGAAAAAGGCAAAAGCCCGACAAGTTACGCATCATACCAAAGGCGGTGTGCAGTACCCAACGATCAGCCCGGACGGCAGTACGATTATCTATGAAAACGCCTTTGACCTGTGGAAGCTGACGATTCCGGACGGCACACCGGAAAAGATTACCATCCGCTTTGACTACGAGCCGAAAGAGAACATGCTTGAGTATCTTCGCGTCAGTTCCGAGGCCGATGAGGCGGCAGTCTCTACTGATGGCAAATACGCGGCAGTCGGATACCGCGGCGAGATTTTCCTTGTTCCGACAGACAAAGAACGCGGCGAAAAAACGCAGGTCACTGATAACGAATCACGCGATCGGTACTTCGCGTTTTCGCCGGACGGTGAACACCTGTCTTATATCTCCGACCAAAGCGGCGATGAGGAAATCTGGCTATATCATATTGCCGACCGCACCGCCCGCCGGCTTACCACACACGAGTCCATCAAAAATGAATACCTGTGGTCGAAAGATTCAGAAAAGATTGTCTGGACCGCCGCCAACAAACTGTTTATCAGTGATATCGAAACCGGCGAAACTACGGAACTTGGCTATAATGACGCCTACGGATTCGGGCTTACCGATATCTCCAAAGACGGCGAGTGGGTTGTTTATCACCGCCAACGCGATGACATTAACCAAGACGTTTACCTGCTGAATGTAACGACAAGGGAAGAATTCAACGTCACAGACAACCCATTTTATGATTACAACGGTATTTTCAGCGAGGATGAGCAGAACCTGGTTTTCACCTCGACCCGTAATAACGGCGCCCGTCATCTGTTCGTCGTGCCGTTTGAGAAGGTCACCGAGGACCGAAACGACCCGCTGCGAAAAGACAAGAAGGACAAGAATAAAGAGGACGATAAGAAAGAGAAAAAACAGGAAGACGCCCCGGCTAAAGAACAGGACAAACAAAATCCACCTGCGGCGGACCCCAATGAACCGGCCCCGCCGGCTGAGGTCAAAGAAGAAAAGCCCGAAGAACCTGCGTTCAAACTCGACCTGGAAAATATTGAACGGCGGGCCAGACAGCTTACCCAGTCAGCATCGGATATCGGGTCGGCGTTTGTCGCCAAAGGTAAAATCTATTTCACCGCCCGACAGAGCAACAAATCCGGTCTGTTTTCAATCGGACTGAATGACAAAAAAGAACAAAAAGTCACTGACGGAAGTTTCAGCGGACTGAAGGTTTCGGCGGATAAGAAAATGATCGTTTACCGGTCCGGAAAAAGCGTTTACAAGATGCCGCTCAGCTCGAAAAAGAAAGAAAAAATCGATTTCAGTTTTCTTATCGAGATTGAAAAGCAAAAAGAATGGGCGCAGATTTTTGAAGAATGCTGGCGTGTCATGAAGTACTACTTCTATGACGAAAACATGCACGGCTATGACTGGGACGCCATTAAAGCCGAGTATAAACCACTGCTGGATTCCCTGAGCAGCTATCAAGATGTGTATGACCTGGCCAACCTGATGATCGGTGAACTGAACGCCTCACATACGGGCGTCCGCGGGCCAACGCCGCCCAAGCCGGTCAGCTACCAGACACAACTGCCGGGCTTCGACATGGTTCCTGACGGCGAGTACTACAAGATTTCGCACATCACGTGGAACGGGCCGGCCGATAAGGAATGGATTGACCTGAACGTCGGCGACTATGTCCGCAGTATCGACGGCAAACCGGTCAAGGCCCCGGACAACTACTGGCGCATCCTGAATCACTGTCTGAATGATTATGTTACTGTTGAAGTCAGTGCGACACCGGACGATGAGGATGTTCGAAAAGTCCGCATCAAGACAACAACATCTCTGCGCGACATCAAGTATGAAGAATGGGTCGAGAAAAACCGGCTGTATGTCAAAGAAAAAACGGATGACAAGATCGCCTATGTACATATCCGCGGGATGAATCGACAATGCCTGAGTCGCTTTGAAAATGAAATTAATCGCTATCACAACCATAAAGGGATCATTATTGACATCCGCTATAACGGCGGCGGCAATATTGACCAGCAGATTCTCGATATCCTTTCCAGGCGGGCTTATGAGTACTGGAACAACCGCTGGGCGGCTCCGGAAATGGGGCGACGTCACCGCCAGGCCATCATTGGCCCGAAGGTGATGCTCATTAATTCCCGCTCGGCCTCGAACAGCGAAGTGACGCCGTTGGGTTTCCAGGATCTGGAGTTGGGTACAGTTATCGGCACCCCGACAGCCGGAGCGGTCATCGCCACCCGCAGCTATTCGCTTATCAACGGCGCATCGATTCGTCAGCCCGGCGGACTGGTCGTCACTTATGACCCGACACAGCCGAACAACTACGGCATCAACCTTGAAAACTACGGTGTCGCGCCTGACATCTGGGTGGAAAACACTCCACAGGACGAACTGGAAGGCAACGACCGGGAGCTTGACACGGCGATTAAAGAGGCGATGAAAATGCTTAAAAAGCAGCAGGCCCACGCCCCGAAAAGCAGCCAAACCGCAACAATGTAACAAATAATCGACTGCGGCTATCAGGACACGTTTTATCTCGATAGCCGCAGTCGTCAACTTCAAAAACTCCCCACAATCCCTTAAAAATCCCTATCGTCCAAAGATAATAGACGGTAGGTTAAGAACAGAAGGCAAAACACAAGTTTTTTTGCCCAGAACACCAACCAAACAGCCTGTTTCGGCGTATAAGTAATATAAGATTAACCGTTCGTTTGGAGGGCAGAATGATGCAGAAAATGCATATCCATTTGCCTGGACGGATGCACATGCATAAGCCCAACTGGCACGCGATTCGGGTTCACATGGATCATATGGTTCACGACCCGCGATTCTGGGCAGCCGTAGCCTTGGTCGTTTTGTTCGGCCTGATGATCCTGACGACCATCCTGTCTAATGACTCGTCGGCGCCGGTCAATATGACGCCGTTTAACCCCTATTGGCCTTAACGGGTATATTTGTATCGAGTGCATCCAGTAAGATGAGTAAAATAAAGAACTCAAGAGAGGAGTGCCAACTATGACGCTTTATGAGTATCTCAATGAGCAGCACTGTCCGTACAGAGTGACTGAACATGAAGCGGTTTATACCGCTGAGCAGTTGGCCACCGTCGAGCACGTTCCCGGCCGGAAGGTCGCCAAGCCGGTGGTCATTCGGGCAGATGGGAAATTTTACGTTTGCGTCCTGCCCGCAGACCGTAAAATCGACCTGTATGCCCTGCAAAAACATCTGGACGCCCATAACGTTCGCCTGGCCAGTGAAACCGAGATGTCGCATCTGTTTATGGATTCCGAACTGGGTGCCGAGCCGCCGTTTGGCAATCTGTATGACTTGCCGACATTGATGGATAAAAAGCTGGCAAAGGACAAGGAAATCGTCTTCCAAGCCGGCTCACATGAGCGGTCCGTCTGGATTTCGATGAAGCAGTACAAAAAGCTCGCAGAACCAACGATTTGCTCGTTCAGCTATCCGGCCTCGTTCGATGAGATCGAGTCGATGCCCTTCGACCCGTTCTTCTATGACCCTTACGGAATTTAATGCCAGTATGGAGGTCTGATCGGAGCCGAAAACGTCTGTAACGAGTTCACCGTTTGCGCAATAAAAGAGACCCGAACCTCTTAAAGCGGGTCTCTTTTTTGTCATCACCCACGCTACGTGATGACGAGATGAAGAAGAATCAAACGACTCATCAATTCATTATTTTTACAGTCGGCCCTCCAGCCAGTTTTCCACCAGCAGCAGTAAATCGTCAGTCTGTATGATATTATCATCGCCGGCTAAATCGGCATTTTGACAATCCGGGTAGCTGGCACAATCCGGATGCATCCACCAGGATGCAAATATCGCAAAGTCCACTATATCCACATCGCCGTCAGGTTCCAGATCGCCGGCAAAGACCAGTCCTTCAAACAAATGTACCTTCGCAGTCCCCGCGCCTACCAGAATATCCAGATAGCCGTCACCGGTCCAGTCACACACAGATAATCGCGAACGAGGCGTCCCGGCCAGATTGATTGCAGTACCGTTTGCCTCGACTAAGGTATAACCTGAAAACGCCGGCGACGCATCGGTGCCGGTATTCAGATACAGCAGAACCTGTCCTTCAGTATTGCCGGTCAGAAGGTCTTTTTTGCCGTCGCCATCGACATCCAGCACACACGGACTGGAACGCTGAGTCGGAACGACCAGGTTACTGCCATTTTCCTGCGCAAATGTCTCCTGCAAAAAATTGGGTTCGGTATCGGTGCCCTCGTTGATAAACAAGTGGATTCTTCCGTCAAGCGCACCGGAAACAATATCCTTTTTGCCGTCGCTGTTCCAGTCCACCACAGATGTTGTTGCACGCCATCCAACAGATATGTCCTGTTTGGCACCTTCAGGCCCAACCTGTAAATATTGACCGCCGTCAAACGCCGGCGAGGCATCGGTGTTAATGTTTAAAAACAGTTTTATCCGGCCGTCACTCTGGCCCAGCAGCAAATCTTTGCGCCCGTCATCATCCCAGTAAACCACCCGCGGAAAACAACTCATGCAGCCGGCAATCGGACAGGCTAAGTCCGCACCGCTGGATTGGGCGAAAAAGGACTGGTTAAATATCGGCTCGTTACTGCTGCCTTCATTTAAATAAACATAGACCTTGCCGGATTCGACAAGACCGGTTGGCGTCACTTCCACATGCTCGGCGCCGATAATCAGATCTTTCTTGCCATCGTTGTTCCAGTCCGCATACGACGGCACCGAATAGCCGTGCAGCGTAATATCGGCCGGAGGATCGCCTGCCTGGATAACTTGTTCGGCCCCCAGCGGCGACCACGTCAGCGCGCGGCATGGGCTGGATAGACTGATCAATACCAAAGAAACAATTATTAGCAGCGCATATCGCCGTTTCTGCATATAAAAACCTTCACACAAGCAACCAAAACACTTTACATGCCTCCCTGACACAACAAGTGATCTTGCAAACTAACATGAGATGCAAACAAAGACCCCCCTAGCGACTCCACGCTAAGTCCCCGTATTATACACTTTTCTTTTTGGAAAATCAATCAAGAAGCTGTGAAAAGTCTGTTCTCCCCAACGTCTTTATCCACAATTGCCGACCGGTTCAATCATGCCCGATAAAACACCCTCTTTTTTCTCCTGTGCGCATAAAAAAAGAGACCCTGGCCCTCCTACGGTCGGATCTCTTTTTGATCATCACTTTTTTTTGCGTGATGATGATGAAGAATTTTATATTATTTACGTTTCCGCAGCAGCAAACCGCCCAGTCCCAACAGGACCATTGTTGCCGGTTCGGGCACGCAAATGGTTTCGATTACCAGATCGTCGATAAACAGCGTACAGTTACGCGGCATCAGGTAGATGTCTTCCGAAGACGGATTCGGCTCAAGAATGATGCTGTAAGTCGCATGCTTGTAGCCGGCTGTGCCAACGTCATAGATATCAACCAATGTCGCAACGCCATCCGGAACGATCAGCATTTCCGGTTCCATATCCGCATAGTAAGTGATCTGCAGCCAGATTTCCTTATAGGGATTGGGCTGCGGGTTATTTTCAATGTGAATCAGCATGAAGTCTTCGGTAACCCAGACACCGCTCTGGCCAAAATCGTCTGCTTTCCAACGGGTAAAGGGGAAACCGCCTGCAACTTCCAGCGAAGCCGGTGCATACGGGTTGCCGTCAACATCCGGGACAATGATCGGGTTGGTATCGTCGTCAAAACCCCAGGCCTGAAATGTGGTTGGAGCATCGCCCACAGGATCCGTTCGCCACGGTGCGGGATTGCTGTCAATAAATCCGGCTAAACAGGTGCCGCTCAGAATTGCTACGCTTAATAAAACCACTCCCCATTTTTTCATCTCTCCGTCCTCTCATCCTTAATAAAAGGCGCTTTTCATCACACAGAAGCCAGGGAAAAAATCGACATGATCTTTTCTATCAACCTCACTCCGTGTCTATCTTTCCACTAAATAAAATAGCACAAAAAACAGGGGTTTTCAAGATTTTTCTCCCAGTCTTTTTCCGGACTTTCAAATGAGTCATTGTAACCGCTTTTAAAAAAATGAGTTACAAAATCCCCAAAAACAATAAAACGACTGTTTTCTTCAATAAAAAGTCCCGAAAAAAACGCTGCGACCAGCTCGTTTGAACGGTGTTTCAAAACCTCCCCACTTCTTACATCGGACATCTTAAATCGAAAACCTATCAAAGCCTGCATTCTCTCAGCGCAAAAAAGAGGCCCGACACCTTCTCCGGCCGGGCCTCTTTCGTCATCACGTTATATTATGTGATGATGATGAAGAATTTTATTCCGCCGTCCTTTTACGACGTTTGTTATCTTAAGCAGCTCTTTTTCTCCGCAGCAGCAGCGAACCAAGCCCCAGCATGACCATCGTCGCCGGTTCCGGGACACAGATGGTTTCAATCACCAAATCGTCAATAAACAGGCTGCAGTTGCGGGGCATCAGGTAGATGTCCTCTGAAGGCGGATTCGGTTCCAAAATAATGCTGTAAGTGGCGTGCTTGTAACCAACGCCAACATCATAAACATCGACCAGCGTTGCGTTTCCGGAAGGAATCACCAGCATTTCCGGGGGCACATCGGCACTGTAGGTAATCTGCAGCCAGATTTCCTTATAGGGATTGGGCTGCGGATCGTTTTCGATGTGAATGACCATGTAGTCTTCGGTCATCCAGACGCCGCTTTGGCCGTTGTCCTGGGCCATCCAGCGTGTATACGGAAAACTGCCGGCCACTTCAAGCTCTGCGGGCGCATACGGATTGCCGTCCACGTCCGGTACGGAAATCGGGTTGATGTCATCGTCGAACCCCCAGGCCTGATAGGTTGTCCGGGCGTCCCCACGCCACGGTGCAGGATTGCTGTCAATAAATCCCGCCAGAGAGACACTGCTGAATATCAATAAACCAAGTAGCGTAAACCCCCATCTTTTCATCTTTCCATCCTCTCGTCTTTGCTCGCCAAAGACACTTTCATCACGATAGAGCCAAGGGAAAAAATCGACGTGATCTCTTCTATCAACCTCGCTCCGTATTCATCTTTCCACCTCTTAAAATAACAAATAAAAACAGGAAATCCAAGCAATATTGCCCTATTTAATTATAGGACTTCTTTTGTCCACCTTTAAACCCCCTATTTATAATAACTTACAAGGTGAGCAAAATTATTAAAGTCCGCCTTTCCCCTCAAAAAAATTCCCCCAAAAGAAGTCGGAACATACCACTTTCAACATTTTTATCGGAGAGTGACCTTGAGCACTATGATATCAGTGTTTAAATTCAGCATCTTCCCAGCATTTTCTTGTTCAAATATGGAATAAAAAACAGTCTTTTAACTCAATAGCGTTTAAATTCCCCCTTCGATTTCCGCGTAAAATTGGCAAAGAAGTACCGCAATGCGTCAATCGGATGGTCATAAATGCCGTCTTTCAGCGGCAGTTCCGACGGATAGCCGCCGGCGGAGTCAGGATAGTGATAACACTGCATTGCCTGAATCAGCCGCACACAGGCCGGCGCGATGACCAGTCGGCTCTGTCCGTCACCGGTGCGGAGATAGCTTCGAATCTTTTCGATACCATCCTGGATCTTGCTTGGACGACAGCGTGTGCGAATCCCCGCCGACGCCAATTCCTGAATCGCTCCGGTTCCGGTCACATCATTGCGACCTTTCCCAGCCGGGTCACAAAACGTCGCAGTCACCTGAGACTCAGCGCACGGTGTTCGTGCCTTCAGTACCGCGGCGTGCTCAGCAACCGTCACGCGGCTCTGGACATATTCTTCAATCACCCGGACCAAGCCGTCAGCATCGACCTGAATCCACAGGCACACAAACGGATTGACAAATCCAAAATCAATCGTCCGATATAGCGGCAACATCGGGTCATAACAAACCGACGCAACATGGACATCCGGGTCGAATTCACCGAAAACCGCGTTTTCCAGATTTGGCCGCAAACACAGCATCTCCGCCTCAAACCCGGCCCGGCTGGAGCGGCGCATCTGGGCGATACAATCGTCAATTTTCAGGTATCCGTTCGCCCGGCGTGCCTTGCCCTGACAATCCGCATCCAGCGGACACCGGCTGCACGAACGGTCCCGGCTGCATCGCTCGATCACTTCCCACATACACCATTGAAATATCGGAATACCACTGTCTTTCGACTGGTCAATGAGCCGCTGCATCAGCCCATAAGGCCGGTGCATTGTGCTAAGCATCTCCATCGCTGCGATATACCCGTTTGTACTCTGCGTGACAAACTGGGCCGCATTAAACACATCGACATCAAACATCTCGATCTCATCACATCGCAGCTTATGAATATGCCTACCGCGAATGGCCCGCGCCGACTGCGGCAATATTTGAACTGTTGCACCGTTTTGAAACATACACGACTCCTTGAGCATTTTCCCGGCAATCTTGTCTTTAAATCCGCGTTCGACAAATTCACACATACTCATACATTCTGCTGGATTGATCCAGCGACCCGGCTAAAATCCGCGTCTGGCACTTCGGTTTGAAAATCCCCTCCAACAGCGTCGCGGCTGCCGCAAGCTGCGTCTTGCCGCCACCCCGATTGGCCCACACAATACAGTCCCCGCTCTTGAGTCCTTGTGTTCCTGAATTCTTGAATCCCTGGTCAACACTAAACGCATGCCACAAATAATCCATCGGGCTGACATGTCCGTCACATATTCGCCGGTTTGGTACCGACAGTTCCAAAAACACCTGCAAGTACTGCCGCAGTCGCTCAGCATCCCACGGTATAAACGTACGCAAAGATTCAAGTCCCTCCTGAATAATGCTTGATTGCTTCGGACTCAACACAGCTTCCCCGTCCTTCATCCTGCCTCCTTCCGGAAATATACTTATACAGTCTTCCTGTCAGTTGAAAAAAATACGCTCCGTTCAAAAAAATACTGGAAACCACTAAAAACACCGCTATCATGAATATTCAGAGGATGCACCAGAGCTACGCAGCCGGTCGTGTCAGAAAAGACCAGAACCGAATGACAGCTTTAAATTAAGGAGAGAGAAACATGTCCAGAACTCTGAAAGTCACCCTGCTATTGTCTGTGTTTGTCGCCGCGTGCCTGCTGCTGACCGGCACCGGCTGTAAGAAAGAAGAACCGCCGAAGCCGGAAACCATCGTCGAGCAAGCCGAGACAGCCGTCAAGGAAGCGGTCGCCTCCATCGACCTCTGCACTAAATGCGGCCAGGTCAAAGGGACTGCTGAGTGCTGCAAACCCGATGCAAAAAAATGCGATGGTTGCGGATTAGCCAAAGGCTCACCCGGCTGCTGCAAGATCCCCAAGGACGTCGAAAAAGTCACGCTCTGTACCAAGTGCGGTCAGATCAAGGGAACGGCCGAGTGCTGCAAACCTGACGCCGAGAAATGCGCCAAGTGCGGACTGGCCAAAGGGTCTCCCGGGTGCTGTAAGCTGCCGAAATAGTATCTTAGGCACAATGAACATTTTACCAGGACGAGCGTACAATCCTTTGTTCGTCTAACAAAGATTTTGTTATAACAGGGTAACGGAAAACCTGTCCCGTTACCCTGTTATGTATAAAGGAATTATCATGAATACGTTTAAAATCACTTGTATCTCTGCTGTCGTCATAACCGCCGCCTTTCTGAGTGGTTGCAAATGTCAAACCGCCAATCCCAAAGCTGACCCCACACCGAAAATCTCACAGAGCCAAACCGTTGACAACCTGGCGGTACTCTGGACAAGCGGCGACCCCGCAGTGGCGCATAAGGTCTGTTTTATGTACACCCACGCCGTCCAAAAGCAGGGCTGGTTTGATCGCGTCCAGCTCATCGTCTGGGGGCCGTCGTCAAAGCTGCTGGCCGAAGACTCCTCGCTCCAGGCCGCCGTCAAAGCCATGATCGCCGACGGCGTCGAACTGAAAGCCTGCAAAGCCTGCTCAGACTCCTACGGCGTCTCAGAAAAACTCCAGCAACTCGACATCGAAGTAAAATACATGGGCCGCCCCCTAACCGAAATCCTGAAATCCCCCAACTGGCAAGTCCTGACATTCTAATCTTACAAATGATACTCGCTTTTGTTTTGGTCAAAATCAGGGTCTTACGTTTCCCTTTATTCGGTTTTATCCTTATAACAAGACAGATCATCAAGGAATGTTTTAACGACTTGCTCAGTTGTCCCCAAAACTCCTTGCTCTGCTAAAAGAACATAATCTTCTATACCATATATAAAGCCCATATCGTCAGGCAAGTTATAGCCATGACGCACACAGAAACGTTCTAAAAATTGAGCAAAAACACGAGCATTATCCGGATTTCTATGAAGATCGTCGTACATTCTCCCCAGCACTCGTCTCATTGCATCCCACTCTTCCAAACCGCTAGCGAGTTTGTTTAAGAGAGGAATGAGTTTCTTTGGTGTAGCATTTTCAGCCAAACAAATATTAGCTAAATCGTCATCATAGTCCCCACAATTCAGCAGTGTCTTGTCTGCCCATTCAATGACTTCGGGAGCATCGACTAAACCGGCTTCAAGCAACAATTTAAATTCAAGAGCTTCTTCGCGATAAGATGTCATTTTCAGACCTAACAGACAATTATATGTTTACTTCTGATTCTATAATTTGGAATTCCAAAAGCAAACAAAAATCCCACAGAAATCACCCGGCACAGCCGGACTGATCGGAATCAGACGAGAGCGCAGAAATGCAATTTCGAGCACTCGGCTGATGGAGAGCAGTTAAGCGAGCATCCGCTCGCGGTGATTTCCTCACCCTGTGCCTCTCTGGTATCCATGTCGAACAAAAGCATGCCCTTCTGTGTATTTCCGTGCATTCCGTAGTAAATTCCCTTGTAAATCCCGCCCATCCCGTCTAAAAATAAACCTAATCTTTTTAATCCGTGTCAATCTGTGAAATCTGTGGACAAAAAGCAATGTACAATTTCCTGAAACAACTCATTACCGAAGCCGGCGACATTGCCTTGGCCCATAAAGCTCGACTGGCCGATGTGCAGGTCACCCGCAAAAGTGAAAAAGACCTCGTCACCGAAGCCGACGTCGCCGTTGAAAATTTTCTCATCGAACACATCCAACAACAGTATCCCGACCACGCCATCGTCGGCGAAGAATCCGGCAGCCACGCGGGCGCCGACTATCGCTGGATCATCGACCCCATCGACGGCACCACGTCGTTTGTCCATGACCTGCCGTTCTTTTCGATCTCGATCGCCCTGGAAAAATCCGGCGAGCCTTTCCTCGGTGCCGTTTACGCTCCCGTCCTCGGCGAACTGTTCATGGCCGAAAAAGGCAAAGGCGCCACGCTCAACGGCAACCCCATCCGTGTCTCCGACCGCAGCGTACTTTCCGACTGCGTCATGACCACCGGCCTGGCCTGCCTGCGCCAAAATCTCGAACGCAACAATCTGCCCCTGATGGCCGCGTTGGCACCAAAACTGCGCGGCCTGCGCATCCTCGGCTCGGCGGCCATGGATTTGTGCTATGTCGCCTGCGGCCGCACCGACGCCTCATGGGAACTGAACCTCAACATCCACGACATCGCCGCGGGCATGCTCATCGCCACCGAAGCCGGCGGCACCGTCACCGACTTTTCCGGCCAACCTGAAGGCCTGCCCAAACAAATCCTCGCCACCAACGGAATAGTCTTCAGCGAAATGTCCAACATCCTGTCAACCATCCATAACCAACCGCCGGAGAACAGCCCATGAGAAAATGCCTGAAAAACAAAGCTCGCTGCTGCGCCATGTGCAAACCGCGCAAACGCAAATGGGCCAACCGCCGGAAACCCAAAGACCTCGACACCATCGCCCGAACAGAAAAGGAGATCGATCAAGTTAAGGAGTGAAATTATGAAGAAGCATGTAGTTTTGGCAATTCTAACAGTTTTACTGTTTAATACAAACAGCCCCGCAACAACTGTCATCCCCATAGAATTCGATTGTCCCGTCTGTAATGAAACATTCGTCAGTAATGTCTTTGGCTCCTACAGTATCTTCCATGAACCGGCCCGCGACCTCAGAGACTCCATGTTTTGTGCTGATTGCAAGACCTGCCCTTATTGCCTTTTTTCTTCTTTGAACTGGGACTTTTCAGACATAAGTGACGATGAAATAACAAAACTCAAACAATTTCTTAAAGCCCCACGTCTGGAAATCCATCCAACAGAACGCAAGGAAATCCAACAGGATTTTCAGGAAGATAGTCTCTATACGAATTTCTACAGTCAACTGCTGACGCGACACTGTAACCAAATTCGTCAAACAAACATTGAAACCAATGTTGCTTTAGCACGGTTAATGTACTATCGCACCTATGGTAATCCTCCTTTAGAATCGCATTACTTACAGCAGCTTATTGATATCCTCAGTGATTATCTAAACAACGAGAATATCGATGACGACGACAGAGCGATCCATACATACCTTTTGGGAGAAATGTATCGTCAGGCCGGACAAGACCGCAAGGCTCTGAAATACTTTGATGCCGTCCAAAAACAAATCAAAGATATGGCAACCATTAAACACTATACGCTGGAAGATTCTATGCATCGGCTCGCCATCTGGGCAATTGAGCAAAGCAGTTTGATAAAGTTCCACAACATGACGGCTGAACAATTGCGTCCTTTCCTGATTTCCCCGCCCCCGGAAGGTGAATCCCCGGAAAAAGAAGCAATGCTTAAGATTGCCATCCAAATATTAATGCAACGAAATGAACCGGATGATCAAAAAGTCTTTGCCGAATATATAAAAAATACAGAATGCCTTGATTTTATTAAGGACCAGATAAATAGAAAAAAATGGCACGGCGACATTCTGATAAACTCACAACTACAGGAAAAAACGAAAACGTCCACGTCATCCGTCAAGCATCAACAATCAGCCTGTGACTCCTCATATATGCCGTTTGACAGTGATATCACTGAATTTAAAACCGCTCTCAATTTTATGCTGACAGATTCGATTTTCCAGAATTATACCATCCAGCAAGGCGACAACTTAACCTTTATAGCCGACAAAAATAAAACGACGATTGAACGATTACTTGAGCTGAACCCAAAAATCACAAACCCGGACTCTATCAAGGCAGGCGGCACCTTGCGATTGCCGAAAACTCCGAATGGCTGGAATGAAAAAGACACGCTAAGCACACTGAATACCCTGTTAAAGCAAAACGATCCGCAGGCTGTTCAATATTTCATGCAGTGGCTCACAACAGTTCAAGGCCACTCCCTTGATCGACATTTTCACCATTTCAGAGGTTGCCTCAAAACGCTCGCGGAAACAAGCAATCAGTGGGATTTACCTGAATTCTCAAATAAAGAAAACTCTGAAGAACAGGATTTCCTGTATCTCTGTCTGGCTTACTTTAAAGGCGACAAATCGCTGACGTCAATGTTTCCTTTCAATAATGATGCAATGAATAAAGCCGCATTATTTTGCTTTACAGTTAAAAAAGATACTCATGTCAAACCCAAAATATTTGATTTTCTAATGAAAAAGAAGGATATTTATTTTTTCACAATGTTCTACATGCGGCAATATCTTTCCGAAGTTTCAGACAAGAAAGATATCCCAACACTCAAACAAATTGCTCACCTAAAAGAATCTCAACAAAATGCCGATCATATAAACTCATTTACGCGTAAACGAATCGAAGAACTTATCCTGGAAATAAACTTAAAGGAGCTTTTCTCGCAATATCAATAATCAGCAGAGGTAATATCTTACAAAATATAGAGCTACGCATGAAAATCTGATTTTACTAAAATGAATTCCAAATGAAAATATCTGACTTTAAAAAATCGGAAGAGACTAATCAGTTATTCAATCATCACCGGCCGGTGCCATGGCTCGTTCGACTTGGCCGTTTGAAATTATTCGACTTTGAGAAAATTGAGGACACCGGCAAACTGCTCAAGTATCGCCGGGTGATGCTGTGGATCGTTCGGATTTGCATTTTCACGTCCATCGCAATGGCTTCGGGAGGAGCTTTAGGGCTTGCTTTTGGTTTCCATACAATTGAACTGATACTGCTGCTTATTTCCTGTACCCTCAGCATGTCCACCTTCATCCCGGCAGTTTTTTGTTTCACCTGGATTGACGAAATCGAAAAGATTCTCACAAAGCGGCTTATCACGTTCGACGGTACTATTGACAAAATGATACAACAGTGGGCACTTAAAATGATGTTCTGGGCAGTACTCATTGTCATACTCCCAATGCTCATCCGTAAATTCACGGGCTGGCTGCCATAATACACAACGATAAACCAATAAGATATCGAGCGAACTGGGACTATATATATTAGAGAAATAAACCGCCATCCTCCAGCATTTACATCCTCGATTTCGACCGCAAATCACGCTTTATCGCTCATAAACGCCTAATCTGCGCCTAATAGGCCGCTCACCCAATCTTAATCTCTAACACAATCCTAACATTCGACTAACGCGCCGCTAACGGGCCGCTCATAGACTACCCGCGAAATACGATAGACTGCGTAATGAATAAGGGTAGTTCTAATAATTGCTTTTGAGCGGCAAGTAGAAGATTTTTGACTTCCGGCAAGGAAGGAAAATCAGCTTTAGCCGTCGCTAAGGCGGCTTTTTCTGACGCCGCCCGGAATCAAAAAGATTCGCTTGGCCGCCAAAATGAATGATTAGAGGTGCCGTAAGTTTCGTTAACCGTTAATTGACCGGGACGTCTTATGAACAGCCGCGTGAAAACGATCTTAAAAATAGTTGCCGCCGCAACCCTGCTGTATTTGTTTCTGCTCAGCATCGGCCTGATGGGCGGCGCCTTCAAGGGCTTCGGCAAGGATTTCGCCACTGAACTCGTTGAGAGTACATCAAACCCATTTATCGGCTTGATTATCGGTATCCTTGCCACCAGCGTCGTACAAAGCTCTTCAACAACAACCGCACTGGTCGTCGGTATCGTCGGGGCCGGCAACTTCCCGGTCAGCAATGCTATTCCGATCATCATGGGCGCCAACATCGGCACCACCGTCACGAATACCCTGGTCTCACTGGGCCACGTCGGGCGTCGGGAGGAATTCAAAAAGGCGATTTCCGCCGCCACGGTCCATGACTTCTTCAATCTGATCTGCGTATCCATCATGTTCCCGCTGGAGTTGATCACCGGCAAGATTTTCGGCGTGGGATTCCTCGAAAAAAGCGCCACCCTGCTGAGTGAACAATTTGATAACGTCGGCGGCCTGAAATTCACCAGCCCCATCAAAATGATCATCAAGCCCGTTGTTAAACAGATTCAGCACCTTGCCACCGACATCTCCGGCTCTGAACATATTGCCTATATCTTCATGCTGGTGCTGTCTTTCGTGCTTCTGTTTTTCGCCCTGTACTTCATCGTCAAGGTCATGAAATCCCTCGTCGTCGAACGGGCCGAGATTGTCCTCAACAACGTCATCCGAAAAAACGGTCACCTCGCCCTGCTGGCAGGTCTCATGTTCACCATCGCTGTCCAGAGCAGCTCGATTACGACGTCGCTGCTGATCCCAATGGTCGCCGCGGGTATCCTGACGGTCGAGTCCATCTTCCCGATCACGATGGGCGCCAATATCGGCACCACGACGACCGCGATCCTTGCCTCCTTTGCAGCGGGCGATATTTCTGCTATAATCATCGCATTCGTACATTTTCTGTTTAATACGATTGGCGTGGTATGTATCTATCCGATACCGATTTGCCGGAAGATTCCGATCCGGCTGGCACATGGCCTCGGTGAAATGGCCGCGACGAAGCGCTGGTATGCCTTCCTGTATGTCTTCGGGCTGTTTTTCCTGTTGCCGTTTTTGCTTATTTTTGTCTCGAAATTATTCCAATAATGAACAGGAGAAATCACAATGTTTAACAGTTTACGCAGCTTCTGGAAAGGCAAGGACTTTCTGACGCAGGTCATCGGCGATTTTTCAAAAATGCTCGACCATGCCGAAGATATGTTCATCATGGTCGCCAAGGCGCTTTTAGAAAACAACCAGACCGCCGAGTTGAAGCAAACCGTCTATGAGGTTGACAAGAA
>JANQGW010000039.1 GCA_028282905.1 Sedimentisphaerales bacterium
GGACGCTGTATCAAAGACAGCCACCTTGCCGGCATCCCGTTCGGCCACATACAACGTCGCCCCATCCGGAGACGCACACACATCAGACGGCGATAAATATGCCGCATGTGTAGCCGGAACCAAAATCATCATGAAAAAGAAAATGCAATATTTTGCACAGTCAATTCTATTTTGAGTCAGTGTATTCATATTCATCGTTATCCTCTTTTTTATCATACTTGAACGATCATTTATTTCAGCTAAAATTAATAACCATAGTCATGGTCGCTGTCATATTCTTTTCGACCTTCATGGATCGACAGGCGGTTTAAGGCTTCGATATCCATCATCTGCGTATGCTTATCAATCCGTGTCTGATCAACCGAACTGGGGACATGACCGGGCATATCCGCTCGCGGATTGGCCGTTAGATTGTCCGCCCCGGCCTGAATAATCATCAGTGCATTATCATAAGCCGAACCACTCAAGCCTGTCAGGCAAGGACTCTTTTCGGGGCGGTCGAAGCTAACATGCGGACCGGTATTGGAATTCCAGGCATAGTTAAATGCGACACCGGCCCAATAACTCAGATCACTCAACTGCGAATTCGTTAAGGGCGAACGGCCTGCCTGGTTGTCACGATAGTAACTGGTGTAAACCGGGTAATACGGGGCATTGATATCAATCCATGTCATAATCCGATCCCGTTCTTCAGCGGTCAGATTCAACCCGGCATGATTATCATCATCCAGCACCATCGCCAGCAGGCTGGCGTGTGAACCCCATGAAAATGCCTGTCGAATCGGCGCGTAGCCGGCATCAACCACATCGACATAGCCTTTACGACGCAGTTCATTATAGGCCGTATTAAAGAAAACCGTCTTGTCCGGTTCCAGCAGCAGTCCCGCCTTCGCACCGCCGGGCGTATCATAACCGTGGCAACTGACACAGTTGGCAGTAAAGACCGGCTGAACGTCATCCAGGAAGTTGTAGGGCTTGATTTGTCCATAGAAGCCGGTTAGCTGATCCGGATCACGCTGGATGGCTGTCGGCAGATAACTATTGTCAGCCGCGATCGGTGCGGCATCGGTGCGTGATTCGTGACAGCCGACACAGCCGATCATCTCGCCGGGCTGAACCATGGTAAAGCTGCGCATCGACTGGATCATCTTGCCGTTGGCATCCAGAATCTGGAAGTAAACCGGCACTTCCGCCGGTACTTCAAAGTACGCCGAACCGTCGGCTTCGATCGGTACAGTCCCGAGAATCTTCTTACTGTAGAAGTCATGCCACGCCATTCCGGGCGGGACCTGTCCCTGACCACGCCAGGCGGGATGAGTCCAGGAATTCTTGCGGGTCGCCTCCAGCACACGCAGATATTTTATACTGTCAGGCTCTACACCTTCCATATGCGTGCCTTCGTAGGCATTCATCAGATAGAACTTTCCATTTCGACCGTCGTACTTTCGGATATTCGGTATCTGTGGCGGACGCGGTCTGCTTCGCAGCGGCATTGGGTCGTAACAACCCTTACTGCCGGCTTCTTCATGCAGCAGAATCTCATTGCCGAAGGTATCAACCAGGTAGATGCCGGTTTTTTCGCCGCTGCCGGTCATCCGGGAGACGAGGAAGTATTTGCCCGTACTGTCCGGATAATTCGGGTCATACAGCGGATATGGGTCTTCATATTTCGGATTAACATGTTTGACATTGTCAAATGAATAACTGCGACCCGTCTCGGTGTATGTCAGCGGCACCGGTGTGGTCCCGTCCCAACCGCCGCACATATCAATCGCCTCTTCCGGCCAGATATTTCGGACCGGATTGGGTTTGTTCGGCTGCGGCAGATTATCGCCCAGACGACGATCTACTATCGCCAACGGCCCCCAGGGGCGCTCGTGAGCACCCGAGAAAATGCAAACCATCAACGATGTGCCCGGAATCTGACGCGGGTCAATAATCGCGCCCGGCGACGCGGTGTTGTTGCCGAAGTAATGCGCATGATTACGTCCATCAGGCAGACATGTCCACGCGCCCTGGCCGTCCCCAAAGTTGCGGTCCACGTATTCCCAGCGCGAATACATAATCCGGCCGTCATCAGTCAGTGAAAGCTGGAAGTCAAACAGCGGGTTTTTACTGATCTGGTGAACATTGGCGCCGTCAGCATCCATTCTGTACAGGTTGCACATGACCTGGCGGTTACAATGCACATATTTCGGTTCCCGCGTCGAAGAGAAAGCAATGCTGTCATCGGGCAGATAAATCGGGTCCAAATCGCTGACACGAATGGCCGTAGTTAATTGCGTCAATGAACTGCCGTCAGCATTCATCTCATAAATGCTGTAGTTGTCAGCCCATTCGTTCCGCATGGCAAAGACGATTTTACTGCCATCAAAATACACATCCGGATCACGAACCACACCGTTGGGCGTTTCAATCAGCGTTTCTATAGTCCCGCCATCAGCGAAATCGATAGTCTTCATCGCCCCACCAGTACGGAATGAGCCGATATTCAACTCACCATCATAATTCGGGAAGAATGTATGGGTGTTATGGTGATCGTAAGGATACTGATCCCGTGTAATAAACAGAATGGGCTGGTCGCTAACCAGCGGGTTGGCAATCAGCACCTGCCGAACGTAGTCTTCTACAACTGCAACCAAAGCGTCCAAATCGCCCTGTGTCGCCGTTCCGGCTTCGATGGCAGCTCGCAGATCAACAATCTGCTGTTCGTAGCTATCCAGTTGATCAAGATAGGTCTGACCATTTGGGTAATCTTCTGCGGGATAAGTTTCCATCAGGTCTACGACCACCGCACGGGCGGCGTCAAGATTGATCGGCAGCGGCAGATTCGCCCAGCGACGGGTTGTCAGAGCCGGATTCATGATTCCCTTAGCGGCGAAATCATCCAACTCCACATGGCCCCAGCCGCCGGTAGCATTGTCACGCATCCGGATAAAGACGGTTTGCCCGACCAGGTCCGGCAGATTCCAGTTGATCCGCTGCATCACATTGGAATCAATACCGTAGGCACGCTGAATCTCCTGTTCGTTCAAGTTCTCATCGACCGTGCAGATCGCCACATAGTTCGCCGAAGAGCTGTCGCCGCCACCCACCAGAAAGGAAATCTCCGGCGCCGTCAGCATAAATACCGGTGACTCGGCGATACCGGTGTAGCCATCATTGATACCGTAATCCGGCGTTTCTAATGTCGTGGCATAATATTCGCCCTGCTTATTGTTGGGTTGACCGTTGTTGTGGAAAGTGTCCCGATCGCAGATAAACATCCCAAAGGCACCTTCGACAATCCGCCAGCCCTGCATATCCCCCGTTTCAAAATCAAAGATAATATCCTGCGGCAATTCCGCACCCCAATTCGCCGACAAAATTGAAAAATCGCCGAGATCAACTTTGTCACTGAAATTTAGATCGGCACCACTGCACCAACCCTTGCTGGAACAATCGATTTCAAGCCATTGTTCGGCTAACGCGATGACATCGCCTACGCCAATACTGCCGTTAACGTCCAGATCGCAACTGCCGGCTGCACGGGTCGTAAACTCCCATTCTTCGCCTACGATGGTATCCGAGTCAATCACTGTATCCACACGCCAGTAGTATGTCGTTTCCAGTCGCAGCGGCGACGACACCGGCGTTACACTGAAAGCGGTCCCGGTCAGCGTTTCCATTAAGGACAGTGAACCAGACACCGTGCCGAAATAAATCTGCTGAGAGCTTGCCCCGGCAATCGGCGTCCAGGACAGCGTCGTTAGCGGCATAACCTCGGGCTGCGTATCCCAAGGCTCGGGATTTTTAACCGAAGAAACCTGCCGCTGAATTTTCAGTCCGGCCCAGTTGCCTTCCGTGCCGGTATTGGCAGCGGTGCCGGTAACTTTACCATCACCATCGGCTGTCACAACCACCGACGCCGTATCAATGACACCGGTCACACTGGCGGCAACTCCATTGGCGGTAAAATCGATACTGCGGGCGGCATCACCGGTATTACCGTGATAAAATGTCAGTTTGTAATCAACATTAGGCTGAAGCCCCGTCAATTCCCAGTTGGTCGGGTCACAGTTGACACCAAAGCTATCGAGAATCAGCAGGTAATCGCCCTGCAGCGGTTCTGACTCCTGGCCGGCATCACCCGCCCAGCCCCAGGAATCATTGGTAATCGTAAAGACCGCTGACGAAGTATCGCCCTGAATATCCAGCAGTGCCTGTGAAATTGGCCCTGGCGTATAAGTCACCGGACCAGGATATCCCGCATCCAATGCCCCCACTTCAAAAATGTTCCAAATGTCCGGGCTTGTCGCGTCCACCGGGTCAGTCTGGCCATAGACTCCGCCATGATTGGCGTCACCCTGAAAATCAATCTGAAAGCCGGTTGGAATTTTCTCAATCACCAATCCGGCCCAGTTGCCTTCCGAGCCGCTGTTGGCGGCCATACCGGTAATATCCCCATCGGCATCCGATGTCACAATCACCGATGCCGTATCATCAACACCCGTCACACTTACAGCAGTCCCATTGGCTGTAAAATCAATACTGCGTCCGGCAATACCAGTACTGCCATGATAGAAAGTCAGTTTGTATTCCGTATAGGCCTGCAATCCGCTCAACTGCCAATCGGCCGGCTCACTGTTGACACCGAAACTATTGAGCAGCAGTAAGTAATCGCCCTGCAGCGGTTTGGACTCCTGGCCGGCATCGCCCGACCAGCCCCAGGCATCATTGGCCAAGGTAAACACAGCAGATGTATTTTGCCCCTGATCATCGGTCAGCACCAGAGAAATTGGCCCCGCTGTATAGGTCGCCGGCCCCGGATACGGTGCATCCAATGCCGCCACCTCGAAAATGTTCCAGGCACCGGGGTTGTTGGCATTGACCGGATCGGTCTGGCCATACACTGCTCCATGGTTGGCGTCCCCCTGAAAATCAATCTGGAATCTGGCAGCGTATCCGGTTGATATAATAAAAATTACCAGAACCATCAACACGAAGTATTTCACAGCACTTTTCATAAGACCTCCCAATAAACATGTTTAAAGTCTATGTTCAGTATACCTTACCACCTTAGCATGAATCTCTCAAAAACTGTTTAGCCATAGAGCAAGGCATCATTCCTCTATGACCAGCCGACTAATAATCTGCATAGTTTTAGAGGAACCATCCTCAAATACAATTTTGATTTCTCTGGGCTTGTTGTTAATATTTTCAATAATAACCCGGGATCCATCATTGCTTACACGGAGCCCACCATCAATTCCAAAACCGTGCTTTCTATCTCTGTCAATATAAATATCACCATAGTGATCATGAATTCTGTTACGTGCCTCTGCGGCTGCACCATTGCCCCAGTCGTAAATAGTAAAAGTTCCCATCCCGGCTCCCTGCGGATTCGCATAGCCGCCGTGGGCGTAATTTTCCATCGTAAAGCCATAATCCTCGGGACCAAAGAAAGGATATCTTTTCTCCCACAGTTTTTTAACGCCCGGATTTTCCGGACAATACATCATGACAAAGCCTGCTTTAATGGCACTGACACCGCGCTCAAACATGTCCCTGTCACCCGTTTCTTTGTAGTAATCCATAAACAATTCAGCAAATAATGTTTGGCGGGAGTCATTCCATTCTCCGTCATAATTCATCACTCCGAATCCCCCTAAAGCCGGGACATAAATGAACGGCGGCTGCCACACCTGCTGTGTCATCGACAGTTCGTCCAATGTTCGGCCCGCCCAATGGAGATAACGCTTTTCTCCTGTTTCTTGATAGGCCTCCAGTAATGCCTCGGCAGTCCAAAAAATTGAAAAATTATTCTGTTTAAACATATTATTACGTTCAAATTTTTTACCGACATAGTGATGATTTCCATAGCTGTTGCACGACCAATAGGTTTCAAAATCTTCCCATCGCCCTTGTGGAATAATCTCATCGATGACAATATTCATTGCCTTGAGAGCCGCGTCTTTATAGGCCTTGTTTCCCGTGATCTTGGACAGCTTTAGCAAGAAAGTAACACTCATGCTTGTTTCCGGAGTTTGCGACATGACTTTAGCAGGCGCTAAAGTCTCCGGGGCAAGCCAACCGGGGAAATAACCTTTTTCATCCTGCAAAGTCAGTAAAAAGTCAGCATACTTAACTGAAAAGTCAATGAGTCTCTGGTCCTTTTCAACGTCTTCATACCATCGCAACATTAACAATGAAGTCCAACTTGCATCCAGAATATGATACCACTTCTCGGAAACCCCAAAGTTACGCGGACTGCGATTGGAGTTTGTCCAATAGGCTTCGTCCCATCCCTTCGGTCGAACTTTCTTTTCTCCGTTAACTTCTACCGTGACATTGTCAGTCCTTATCACAGAGGGGAAAATCCCTTTCTTAAAAGGAGCTGAAAGTGCTAATTCTTTTGTCTTTCTTGCTTTTTCAAACAGGCCGTGGTTATTTTGTCTCCGAGCCCAACGAGCCAGTCCCGTGGCACTCCGTAACGAAGAAAACCATGCCTGGTTCCAAATAGACAGAAATTCACGCTGGTGCCAATTGCCGGGATAATTCGGCGACTGCGAAAAATTCACAATGAACTGGGGAGCGCCCACCGTTTTGCCGTCTATCTCGAATTCCTGCCACACCGAATCTTTCCAGGAACTAAACGCCCAATGATACGTATGCTCAACATATCGGTCCAAAGGGGTGGATACCGGCTGGCCCGCTTCATATAGTTTACGAGCATGGCGCTGCCAAAGGAAATCAGTCACCTTGGCCCATGGGTTAGCAACCTCGCTCTCATCGGTATAAGCGGTTATATAAAAACCTAAGTTAATCTTGTCTTTTGGCACTACCATTCCGGGAATTTTCTTATAACCGACATGCCGATGTATCTTCGTTTGTGTCATGCCCAGCCATATCTTATTTTCACGAGCGTCAAAATCCATAAACCATGGGCACTCGGTTTTCACGCCGCAATAGTCAAGATCTGGGACAATCACCAGGGTTTCTCGGCCTTTTGCAGCAATAATTGCAGGAGAACGGAAAACGTGCTGTGCGATACAGTCGCCATTCTCAGGCGAAAGATGAGGAGCCCACCAGAAATCTGGCTCAAAATCCAAAGCGAACTCCACAGACAATTCATCTTGCCTGACATCCTGATCCGGCTGCCATGAGATTAAGACATGATGCCATCCATCTTCGGCTTTCGTGATTGCTCGTTTCTTTTCAGTATTTCCAGTCAGCACTGGAAATTTAATATTAACCGTATTCTCATCATTGGTATAAGCCGTTCCATCTGCTTTGGTATCAAAATAATATGTTGACTTGCCATAACCATTCTCACTTGCAAAGAGTATGCAAATGATTCCCAATACTATCGATATAATCCTATTCTGTCTCATTTATCATCATTCCATTAAGCAATATCTCAGTTACAATGTTTCCCAATACACGTCCACGCTTTATTCCCAAAATCCTGTGAATTCTGCAAAATCTGCCAGATCGATCGTTCCAAGTGGTTCCGTAAAGTCACAAGTCGGATTCCAATTGATATCACCGGTTTCACTGAGCCAGGCTTGGGCGAAAACGTCGATATCTTCGAGGCCGACTGTACCGTCACCGCTGAGATCGCCTTGACTGACCCAGAAGCCCTGTGTCGGAATTTTAGCCTGCCAGTTTTGTGGGTTATTGCCGGCGTTTTCCAGTTCTTTTCGCTGAACCGACTGGCCGGTGCCATCGGTATTGTAAGGCCACGGAGCCTGGTCGAAATAGATCGCCTCATCAACGATAATCCATGACAGGTCGTTGGGATTGAGCGGATCATCTGAGGCCTGCGGCCGTTCGAGAGCGATTCGCTCGGTATTGTTGGATAGATCACCGGAATACGGACCGACCACCTGATCGGCAGTCAGTGATGTACCGTAAAAGCTGTTAAATGCGTTCAGATTCGCTTCGTTCGGGTCAAATCCGACGAGCAGCAAGAAACCATCAGCCGGGATGGTTGTTGATTCAGGAAAGTCAAGCGAGATGCCACCGTCCAGTCGCCAGCCTCGGTTGACATCCGGGGCGTTATCCCACAGCATCAGCGGTGACGCTGTTAGATTCTTCAGTTCGATATATTCCTTGCCGCCGGCGGCCGGGTGGTACATAAATTCGCTGATGACGCAGACCGGATTCGCTGTGGCGTTGGACGCATTGCGTGTCAGCGCGGTTTCATACCAAAACTCACCGCCGTCGGGAACCCGGCTCAGGGACGAACCGTTAGGTTGGCCCTTGAATTTAATACAATCAATGACACGGTCATTCTCATCACCCGGCAAATAGGACATAAAGACCTGTTCGCCGGCTTTGTCCAGTCCGAATCCGGAAGTAATCGGGTTATGGAAATCTGCAATTTCATCAAAGCTGAGCCATTGGCCCGCGGCAAGAGATTCTGAGCCAATCGACCACTTCTTCAGATTTTCCTTGTCGTCTGACAGATACCAGTCGCTGTTGAAAGTAACGGTTGCACCGGAAGGGTTATACAGTTCGATCCAGTCATTGGAGTCATGGTCGGGATAAGACGGGCTGGAAAAGTCCGTATGGGCGCAGACTTCGTTGATGACCACGGAATCAGGTGACTGCGGGTCGGCTGTGCCGGGGCTGCCGCCAATATAGGCACTCGCCCGCCAGTTGGGGCCAAAGTCGGCTGAACCGTCGGCCTGTGATTCAATCGCCGCATAAATCGGAACTAAGGAGTGGCCCGCCCCGTCGGCGGCTAACGGC
>JANQGW010000050.1 GCA_028282905.1 Sedimentisphaerales bacterium
GCGGTGGACTGCGGGGAACCGGATCACTGCGGCGAGGCTGATATGAGCGGGCCGGACGGCGAGGCGGACGGGGTTGTTGATCTGTATGATTTTTCGGTGCTTTCCAGTCACTGGCTGGAAGGCGTTTTAGCGGGGGATATTGCCGAGCCTTATGGGCTGGTGGATGAAGCGGACTTGATGCTGATGGTCGAGTGGTGGATGGTGAGCCTGTGCGATTCGTTTTTTAATGGTTGCTTTGGGGCGGACATGAGCGGGCCGGAAGGCGTCGCGGACGGAACGGTTAATCTGCACGACTTCGCGGTGCTGGCGGGAAACTGGCTGGCAAGTACTGAGACACAACCGTAAATACCCTATTTTCGGTTGACAGGGAGCGGTGAGTTTTTTACAGTGCGGGGCATGGGACATGTGAATATTGAAATCAAGTCGCGGTGCAGTGATCCGGAGCGGATACGCAAGATCCTGACCGACTGCAGCGCGGAGTTTAAAGGCATCGATCATCAGGTGGATACGTATTTCAAGAGTGACCACGGGCGGCTGAAGCTGCGCCAGGGAAACATCGAAAACAGCCTGATCTTTTATGACCGGCCGGACCAAGCGGGGCCTAAACGGGCCGATGTGGCACTGTTTCGTACGGATAGTCCGGGCGGCAGCCAACTGCACGACGTATTGACGAAGTCGTTGGAGACGGCTGTTGTCGTCGATAAGCAGCGGGAGATTTATTTTGTTGATAACGTCAAATTTCATATTGACCGAGTGGAGGGATTAGGCAACTTTGTTGAGATCGAGGCCATTGACGAAGCCGGCCAGATCGGCATTGAGCAACTTCGCCAGCAATGCGATTATTATATCGCCCTCTTCGGCATTGAAGCAAAAGATTTGATTGACACCTCGTATAGTGATTTGATAGCAAAAAAGGAACATCATGAGTAACGCGAAGATTGACGCGGTGATATTTGATTTGGGGCGGGTTCTGGTGGCGATTGATAACAGTGTGATGGTTGAAAAGCTGTTTGAGCATATCGCCACCGACGATCCACAACTTGTTAAAAAAACAATGCAAAGCAGGCATATGATCGACCTCTGCTCGGGAAACATTGATTTGGTGGAGTTTCACCGGCAGATGAGCAAGACCTACCAAAGCGATCTTTCCTATGAGACATTTGAACAGCTTTGGTGCAGCATCTTTTCGACGATGGATGGGGCTGAAGAATTAGTAACGGAACTGTCGGGATGTATTAAGCTGGGGCTGTTAAGTGATACGGACGCGGTACACTGGAATTATATTCGAAACCACTGGCCATGGCTGGAAGTGATCGAGCGACCGACGTTGAGTTTTGAGGTCGGGCTGATCAAGCCTGCACCGGAAATCTATCTTAAGGCCGCAGCAAATGTAAATACTCCACCACAGCAATGCCTGTTCATTGATGATCTTGCGGCTAATGTCGAAGGCGCCCGTGCTGTGGGCATGAATGCCGTTCAATTCATAGATATTACCCAGCTTCGAGAATATTTGACCACCTGCGGTTTGTTGAGTTAGGGTTGTTTCTTTGGCTCTTTTTTCATCCTGCCATGATTGTCCAGCAGTTGTTTCAGGGCCTTTTCGGCTTCGGCGGGTTTGAAGCCCCGCGGGCCGCGCGAGCCGTAATAGGCAACCGTGCCGTCAATATCGATGACACACAGGCGGTCCGGGCGGCCGCGATAGGATTTTTCCGCCACTCCATCCATGCTGTCCAGCAGCACAGGGATGGTCAGTTTCATCTCGGTGATGCACTTTTGGGCCAACACCGCCCTTTCCTCAACGGATTTGGTTTTACCGATCGCTTTTCCGGTTTTGTCCCTGATCTCGGGATGGGCCTCACTGATATATATCAGGAAAAATTCAGCCCTTTTGCCGTACGACGCGTACAGCCTTTCCAGCGTCTTGCCGTGACGCCGAAACGGCGGTCACGTATAGCTGCTGAAAATCAGGAAGACCGGCTTTTTTCCTTTGAATGATGAGAGTTTGACTTTTTTCTCACTGACTTTGCCGATCACCGTTCCGTCGGTTTTTTCCTCAAATGTCAGACGGGGTATTTCAAAATCGGGCGCAGGCCGGCCCACCTTTGCCAAGTGAATCTTTTTAGCCGGCGGCTTGTTGGGATCAGCAGCATTTGCTGAGGAGCCGAGCAAAAATAATACTGCTGCCCAAACCATCCATAACATAATTGTTTTTTGCATCATGCATCACTCCACTAAAACAACTCGACAATCATTGTATCAGAAAGAGGATTGCAGTTGAATTGTTTTTCTAAGTGCGCATAAAAAAGGCCCGTTATTCACAGGCCTTTGATTATGAGTTACACCTCCGCCTATGCCGTGTCGAAGCCCTTGAAAGTAACCCCTTATGTTTAAAGTGGGCAACCGTAGCGGCTCGTCCGGGCGTCCTGTCTTATGCAGGCATGTCCGATCCTCGCCGGCCTGGCTTCCCGAGAGGGTTTCATCGGTTCTTCCAAATGACGCTTCGTTTCACGTACATCGCAGGGGCCAACCCGCAATTTTAACTATACCAAACTATCGGCAAAAATTCAATCAAATATTGAGTCGAAGTTTTCAGTTTGCAGAAAATGTTGCGAAAAACGGCGTTAATGGAGGCCTTATGGGATGTTTTTTTCGGGTCATCAAGCGACGAATCAATGGACATTAAAACTGCTTTATAGGAACAAATATCCATACCAAAAGCGAGGCCAAGATTGACCGGGAAACACGAAAATCGAATACCGAAATCCGAAACAAATTCTAAATACGACTAATGATAAAAACACCAAACAAAGCCCCCTGCAAATGATCAGAAGGCACTGACCAAAGCGAGACGCTTCGGCTACTTGGTGTCTTTGAGGACTTCGGTGGCGACTTGACCGAGTTCGGTGTTAGCCCTTTTCTGCATGTCCTGAGCGGCCTTGAGAAGCTGCTCTGGTGAGGCAGGACTATACGGCTGAAGCTCAAAGGTCCAGAGGTATTCATCGACGATTTTCTCCGGGGTCAGAACCTCAGCAAAGAAGTCCAGGGGGAAGCGGTCATGTGCGGGACGTTCCAGCAGGCGATGCGTGTTGAGAATCGCATAGCCGTCCTTTTCGATGCGGACGTTGTAGTCGCCGTACCAGTTGAAATTCACGGTCACGGGGGTAGAGCCCACTTCTTCATCGTTGAGCCAGACAGTTGCGTCGGACGGCTCGGTGACGATGGTTAATTTACGCTCGACACAGCCGCTTGTCAGCAACACCAGCGATATCATCACAATCACAAACAAAATATGGACTTTCTGAGTCATTAATCTGTCTCCCTAATCAGCAATTATCGACTCACAGGGTATCAGCGAGAGGGGTAAAAATCAACTGCTTTTTGTCGGATATTATTTATGCAAAGAGGAGGGCGAAATTGTTGAACCTCGAATGGACACGGAGAGCACGAAGATTTTTTGAACGGGATTTACATTTTGTGTGTTGGGTTAATGCTATAGCGATGCGTTTTCGGTGCCTATTGGCAGTTCGCGGCAGAGGTTTTCAAGTTCGGTCAGGATTTCAAACACTGATTCAGGCTGTTCGGGATTGGATTGAAAACAAACACGGAGCTGATCAACTTTTTCAATAAAATCAGAGTCCTGGGTGACTTGTCCTGCCTGACAGAGCAGATCGATCATGTCATCAGTCGAACGTGCATAGGGATTTTCAAATGCCGTTCTTAATTCAGCTAACAATTCTTCCAGCAATTCTGAAATCTGCTGTGTTTGCACCATCGGTTCATCAGACTCCTGCCGGTCAACACAAGACAGTTCCGAAGTCAGGTCCGCCTCCCGGTTTTCCTGATATTGCGCTTCGAAGGCAGCCTGCTGTCTGACTTCCGCCATCGCCTCATATAACTGGCGGCGCATGACCGGCTTGGGCAGATACCGATTCGCGCCGGCATCTATCGCGGCCTGGCATAATGTTTCATCATAGTCACCAATCGCAATCACAGGTATCGCGATATTGTTGTCATGCAATTGCCGTATCAATTCAAGTCCCCGACCGCCGCCAAAGGTTAAATCCAGCAGCATCATATCCACCCGGCTGCGATGAATTCTTTTAAAGACATCTTCTGTGCTGGAGGCTGTCTCGACGGTCAGTCCCACACGACGCAGCAGCAGATTCATTGTAACCTGACTGGGAATATTATCATCAGCGACTAATATGCAATCGCCGGATACCGGTAATTGATCGTCGGTCCGCTGCTTTTCAACCGTTTGTCCAAGCCGGGAGCGACAGCGATGCGCCTCGGTAAACAGCGGCAGTACAATTGAAAACACCGAGCCTTTTTGCGGCTGGCTGCTCACGGTGATATGGCCGCCGAGCAAATCCGCTAACCGACGAGTAATGCTCAGGCCCAGTCCGGTGCCGCCATACGTTCGGTCGGTGGTTTTCTCGGCCTGTGAAAAGGCCTGGAAAATGGCCTCCTGTTTGTCGGGGGCAATGCCGATGCCGGTATCTTCCACTTCAAAGCGGATGCTGTCCTGAAGGCCTTTTGTGCCGCGTTTGACATGGACAGCCACATGGCCCTGGTGGGTAAATTTGATCGCGTTGCCGATCAGATTAATCAGACACTGCTTCAGGCGAACCGGATCGGTAAAGAACTCCTCGGCAAGACTGGAGTCAATATGTACCTGGAAGTCCAGGCCTTTTTGCGTCGCGCCAGGAGACATCATTGATTTGATTTCATCCATAAAGGCGGCGATGCTGCAGGCAATGATCTGAACATTCAGTTTTCCCGCCTCCAGCTTGGTATAGTCCAGGATATCGTTGATCAGAGACAGCAGCCCGGTTGCGGACTTATTAATCGTCTCGACATAGTCGGATTGCTCTTCGTCGAGTTCGGTATCTCTCATTAACTCAGAAAAACCAATGATGGCGTTCATCGGCGTTCGCAAATCGTGGCTGGAATTGGCAAGGACTTCGCTTTTAGCACGATTGGATTGGTCGGCCTGTTTGGCAAGATTTTGTGCTTTTTCCACAGCGGACTGGAGTTGAGCGTTGCGAATCTCAATTTCCTTTTTCGCACGCACCAGATGTTCCTCGGCCTTCTTCTGTTCAGTAACATCCTGGGCAAAGACCATGACGCCGGCAATCTTACCGGCTTTTTTATCCCGCAGCGGAATACGGTCCACCATCGCCCATCGCGAGCGGCCGTCAAAGGCCTTGAAGCGACGAAGCTGCTGACGCAGAGGCTGACCAGAGCGGATTACCTGTAAGTCCTGCTGGCGAGAACGCTCGGCGCCGTCCGGAAACAGGTCGTAATAATTTTTGCCAACCAATTCATTGACGCTTCGGTTCACGGAATCAGCGGCGCACTGATTGACACGCAAAATTTTACCAGCGGGGTCACGATACCAAATCATCGCGGGCACGGAATCGAAAACCATCAGAAATTCACGGCGTGATTTTTTTAACAAGCGAATGGCGTGGGAATTCTTATCGGGTCGAACAGCCGCAGAGTCCCCCTCCGGACTCTGCGCCGTCGTATCGCCGGACAGCGCTGTTTCCAGCGACTCAACCGGCGGTTGTTTGCGTTCTCCCTGAAAGTCTTTGCCCACTTTAAACTCCAAAAACTTTTGTTTTACAGTCAGTTCATCATCAGTTGCCAAGTGGAAAAGCTAAATGCAATGTCCTGATGCAGTAAAACAATGAGATACAACACCCCCACGGTATCAGAGAAAATATGGGACGAGTCGAGAGTCGCCCCATATTTCAAGCACACAAACCTTTAACTACAGAAGGAATAACTTCACGCCAGCAGGTGCCACGACAGGTACATTATTCAACCATTTAGCCTTTTACAAACAGTTTATCGGGAAATGCGGCACAATACTTCATAGGGATTAACCCCTAAATTAGAAGAAAATTTGGCCTACTGCTCTGATACCTGAAACATTTAAATACATCAGTCTCACTTAAGGCGTGGTGATTCCCTCGCGAATCGCATATTTGGTCAAGCCGGCAATATTCCGAATGCTGAGCTTTTCCATAATATGTTCACGGTGTGAGTCAATCGTCTTGGGGCTTAAGTGAAGCATCTGCGCAATTGCCTTAGTGGTATGGCCTTCGGCCACAAGCTGCAAGACTTCACGTTCGCGGCTGCTGAGACCGTCACCGTCAGCCCATTTGGGATTGGTAATAATGTTGACATAGTCGGAAAATACGACTTTGGAGATTTTTGAACAAAGGAATGTCTTGCCGCTCATCATGACTTCAAGGCCGTCAATCAACTCCTCAAATGCCGATTCTTTGAGCATATAGCCCGTTGCACCGGCTTTAATCATTTTGGCAACGATGGTGCCCTCATTATGCGTCGAGAGGGCCATTACCTTAATTTTTGGATTTTGCGACAGAATCTGACGGGTCGCGTCTATGCCGTTGAGGTTGGGCATTCCAATATCCATAATCACGATATCGGGAGCCAATTCGGTGACTAATTCCAGCGCCCTGCGGCCGTCGGCAGCCTGTCCGACAATTTCAAACCCTGTGTGTTTACGCAGTAAGGCGCACATACCCTCACGCATAATTTCATGGTCATCGACTAATAAAACTCGTGTTACCATAGCCCTGATCCCTCTACCTTAGCTAAAGTTAGTTTTCTCTCGTTTCTTACCCATAATAACATCTCACCCGTACTTAGTTTATGAATTTTCAGTCATAAACGCAACAGTTTTTATCGACAGTCAGCCGAATATTTGTTAAAAAAACTCGACTTAATTCCAAGAGTTTCCGTAACACCTTTTTTAAAAAGAGGTTACAAGGAAAGTTGCTTCTGTTATTTGAGATATTTGTGAAATGAAAAAGGACTACCTGATAAACTCGGGTGTTCTTATGACATTGTGAGTTTTATGCACCCTGCTGAACTGTGCGACGGCTCCTCAAATTCGCAATCAAGGTCAGCATTTGGTCAGCCTGACGACGGATCTCTTTGTCCGGATGCGTGACGCGGCAGTTCCATTTGCGATACTCCTCGTTGAGCCTGGCCCGGAAAGTCTGCTGGTCCATGGATGCATTAACTCCCAGCAGAAAGGAAGGGTCTTCAATATGACAGTTCGGTTGCAGAAGCGATTTCTGACAGGCCGCCAAGAAGGGTTCGGGAGCAATTTCCAGTACCGCCGCAATTTCAGATAGTCTGTCGGCCCTTTCGGAAGTCACATTTGCCTGCTCGGCAAGTGTATTCAAAACCAACTCAAGAGCACTTAAGCGGTCCGCGGATTCACCAAACGCCAGCAGTGGTTCAGCGATCTTTGCAATCGTTAATGAACTGAGCTGCAACTGAAAATCGTCAAGCATTGTTTCCAACTCCGTTGCAGCAGGAAACTGTTGGCCGATCTGATCGAGCCAGTTTTTCCAGAGTGTCCGCAGTGCGTCATTGTCAGCCGACTGGGACGTCAGCATCGCCAATTGTACAGACGCCTTGAGGATTTCAAGCTTTCGGTCCTGTAACTGTCGATAGCCGTCATCACAGGAAACATACTCAACCGTCTGCGTACCTGCAGTTAAGACTTCACCGGTTTCACTGGACAGCACTGACAGCCTGCACTGGAGTTTTCGGCGGCCGCGATAGGCAAACCGTAGGACATGGCAGGGAATTGTCGCCACGTTGATCCACCGTGACAGAACCGCGCCTTTACGGGGCACCTGCCCATTGTGGGTCTGGAAGAAGAACGCCGCGTCGTGATCGCGACGATAGTTCGGGTCCGCTGAAAGAACCGGCTCGGCATGAAATGGTCCGGCAGTCACATCTTCGATCTCAAGACAGACATCGGTATCGAAATTGTCACAAGGCGTGGGGATGCGCCCCAGCATTTCGACGGATAAACTTTCGCTTTGTTGCCTGGGACGCGTTTCATCGGAAACCACGGTCACCCGGCAGGTAAACTTGAAACGGCTTAATTGCGAGGCTGACTGCAACAACCTGCCGCGCAGTGGCGAGAACCAGACTGCCACCAATCCAATGCAGAGAACACAAATAGCCGTTATCAATAGTCCCATCGCACTCGTATCAATTACTGAACTTTAAACGCGTTTAATTCCTCAGCGGCCTCGTCGGCACTGGTTTTTTGCAGCTGGCCGGTATTGCCGGGGCAGAATTCCACTTCCAGTGTCCGGCCGGATTCCTCATCAATAAACCGACAGTGCATCCGCTGGTTGGTGTCATAGCTGTAACGTACGTGAATCGGCTGATTGGCCGAACGGTCAGGAGGCAGCTCGAACACTTCCCGCCCAATCTGGTTGACATATTGAGGGTCTTCGTCTTCGCCCTGTGTGATTGTCACCTGAAGCTCTGTTTGTCCATCCGACATGGTATAGAACGTCTGCATCTCTTCGCAGGGAAGCGGCGTATTCTTTTTGAGAATAATCGAATTGCGAATCACGTATTTTCCCGTTTCTTCATCGATCGGAGCACAGATCGTGCCGTAACTGTGATTGCACACATCCTTTAACTGGACGCCCTTCAATCCGGAGGCAATCGCCTGGGGCACGTCTTCAGGCACATCCCGCATCATCGTCAGGCCGGCATGGATAGCCGCACCCAATGCGACACATTCATCGACATTGACGGCGATATCCGGGGCAAAGCCGAACTTTTCTTCCAGCCGCTGACGGACGACGGGCATGCGCGTGCTGCCGCCAACGAGGAGGACTTTATTGATATCCGAAACCGCTGACTTGGCTTCTTCCATCGCCACTTCAATCAGAATCTCGGTACGGGCAATCAGCGATTCAATCGCCTGTTCGTACTGCTCGCGGGTGATTTCCACACGCGCCGAACCAGCGGGACCGTAGAGCACTTTTCGAACGGAATTGCGGCGAGACAGCGTTTTCTTAACGTCTTCAGCCTCGTCTTCATATTTGGCGCGATCCTGCTCGTTTTGAATTAATTCCTGATTGTGTTCATTGCGGTAAGCTTCTTCAAACAACTCAACAATTTTCTTGTCGAAATCGACGCCGCCCAGTGCGTGGTCGCCCTGGCTGCAAACGATGTTCATGTTCTGACCGTCCACATCAAGAACGGTTACGTCAAAGGTACCGCCGCCAAGGTCATAGACCAGTACCCGGCCGTTAACCTGCTGGGTGGTGGCATAATACAGCGCCGCCGCAACGGGTTCATTGACGATGCCGACGACGTTCAGCCCGGCCATGACACCGGCGTCCATGGTGGCTTTTCGGCGAACTTCGTCAAAGTGCGCAGGGACGGAAATAACGACATCCTGAATGGAGCTTTCAACAGAACCATCCTGTTTCAGCTTTTTCAGAATCAGGCTGGAGATTTCCTCGGGCGTCCAGTCACGGTCGTCGATGTTCTTTTTCCAGTCGGTTTCACCCATATAGCGTTTGATCCATCGCACCGCGCGGTCGGGGTTAAGCTGACGGCAGTTGACCGCCTCCAGCCCGACGCGAATGGCACCGGCTTCTTCATCATCAAAATATACCGCTGAAGGCGTAATGCGCTCGCCTTCGTTATTCGGGACGATTTCAGGACGTCCAATGCCGTTGAGCCGGGCCAATGCCGAAAAGGTCGTTCCTAAATCAATTCCTGCGATCGTTTTCATAGCTTGTTCCTCGATATTACGATTGTTTAGCGTCATACAGCTTGACCTGTGCACAACGGACCACTTTGACTTCATCTTCACTAATTAAATACTGATAGCCGGGTCGAGCGACCTCGGCGATGCAGCCGAGCAGCGATTCGCTGTCGGTTTCGACACGCTGACGAACCGCTTCGGCATATTTTTCAAGCCCTTTGAAGGGCATATTCAAATCGGGATTAAATTGCTCAATACCACTGGATTCCAACGCAAAGACAAGTTCGTCTCGAATGTCCTCCAGGCTCATGACCAGTTCGTCAGCCTGTTCGTCGAGACGGGCGATACGGTCGTCGATGTTATCCACACAGCGAATGATCCGCATACAGAATCGACGGATAATCATCCAGTCATAACCATCCTGAAGTTTGCGGACCTGATCCTGCTGCTGCGCGGCAAATTCGCGAATGGCTGACATTTCCTCGGTCAGTTCGGTCAGCTCTTTGGTGAGCGGTTCGGTGGTCATCATGGTTTCCAACGCCGGGTCTTCGTCGGGATCGACGGCCCAGCCAAAATAGGAATCCTTGACGGGCTTGTCAGCGACGGCAACCGCGTTGGGGTCCAGTTCAGGAAGTTTGTTTAAGGGACTGTCCGCGTTTGCCGCCGGTTCGACGGTTTCCTGTGGTGTTTTCTTTTGTGACTGGAAATAGCCGGGGGCGTCCTCATCGGCTGCTTCGACTGCGACGTTTCCATCCTCATCATCGCTGCCCGTTGTATCCGTCCGGGAGGCGATTATTTTGTCCATATCCGACAGCGGCTGAGTGCGGCCTAATGCCAGCGGGGGCTTGTCTTTTTTCTCTATTGGCTTTGTTACTTCGGCTGAGGCACCGCCCTCTTCGGCTTCGGACGTGTCTTTGCGAGTCTTGCAGAAACAAAGCGAAAAGATGATTTTGCCGAGTCCGCCGGCGATAATAACGGCGCCCGCGGCAATGAGAAAAATGGAACCAATGAGAAACATTTCCGCTTTCTCGCGGTCTTTTCGATAGTCACCCAGCGTGGTTTCCCAGCGGCGGCCATAAAGCGTTTCGGCCAGCTCGGCGGGATAATGTTTCAAGCCTTTGTCCAACTGCTGCAGGTCGGCTGTCAGGCGGTCCGCCTGGCCGTCTTTGACGCGCTGCTGGATGTCCGGGCCGCCATACGGGTCCTGGCCCCAGGGGTTTTCAGCCTTTTCCTCGGGGGTAAGCGCCATCCACTTCTGATACATATTCAGATACTCATCCGTCGCCGGATTTTCCTCGACGGCTTCGGTCGCGGCGGCAATACGGTCATTGAGTGCATTGTGCTGCGCAAAATAATAGCTCAGCCCGGCCACACCGGGAATCAGCAGCAGCAATGCCCATAATATCCATGCGTTTTTACTCATGAAGCACGACACCTCTTCGGTCTTGAAATCGTCCTTTTTACTGAAGGACTCATTAAAAACTTACATTACAGCACCTTATCGGTCAAATGGGGCAGTGCCGCAATCTGCCGGACAGATAAAAAAATAACTCTCCGAAAACGGAGCATCTCTAACATCCGATATAAAAGGAAATTACACAAATAACGCCCGATAAAAGAAGTGCTGATTCCATGCTGTCGAATTGAATTGATTGAAAGATAAATTGAGTTCGTCCGATAATGCCGCAATCGAGTCGGCATTAGGTGAATATTGGGGACTTAGGAATGCAAGAATGTAGGAATACAGGAATGTTTAGAATCCAGTTGACAGCGTGTTCGGAATCGCTGCATCCGCAAGATCGGTTTACTCCTTCGGGAGGCTTTGGAGCATGGTTTGGGCCTGTTCGGCGAAGAAGCTGTCGGGGTAGGCGTTGACAAAGTCGCTGAGGATGCCAAGAAAAGATTCCTGGCACCTATAATTCCATCAGCCGCTGATTCACGGTATCGATTCAACGAACGATTTCAAATTCAATCGTATATTTACCTTTTTCTACATCTTCATCAAGTATTCGATAATAGCCCGCCTCAGGTGCTTCACCGGCTTTGATAAGAACATTTTGGAAACTGGCAAATTCTTCGATTTTTTTTATCATCCAAGGACGTACTTCTAATCCCTTACCGTGAACGGATATATAACCTATTTTTGTTTTTTCATCATAAACGAGTTCATGTTCTGCCGAGACCTGTATTACAGGCATTTCATTAGAGGCATCAGGATTTCTGCTTTTGTACTCTTTGAGAATGCGTTTGTATTCTTTGATTGAAAGTATTCTTTCAGCTTTAAGCCCCGACAGGTCGCATTCCTTTGCCTGTGCAAAAGTCAGAAGGCGATTATGCCGTTTCCTCATAGCTTCAAACTCAACTTTGTCTGCGTTGCTCAAATCCATGAAGAAGAACGGAACTATTAAAACCAAGCCGCCAACAACACATGCTGTGTTTTGACCAGCCTTACTTGTATGGGGAAGTATTTCTTCCATATCTGCCTGAAGCTGTGAAATCTCTCCCTTTAGAAGTGTACAGTCAAGATTTTCATCTCCAGGTAAATAAAGGGGAACTGGGTTAGCTTTTCGCCCAGCACATCCGGCAAAAATAACACAGTAAACAAGCAAAATACACATCAATTTCTTCATATAGAGTCCCCTTTATTTGATACCGTTTTCGAGAAAGTATAGTCGTTTGACCTGACTCTTCCCTTTAGAAGATTCATTTCTCAGGCAGAACAATTATATTCAGGACAGATGGGGACATTCAAGGAAAAACTGTACAATTCCTTGTCAGAATAACAAAATTCAGGAGTAAATTTAAAGGGTGAGACACCTTTTTTGGTTTTGAAACCGGTGAAGGCCTATATCTTTTCAGATTTGCACAGATCGTCAGATTTACTGGCAATTCTGCCACAGGATTTGCAGAGAAATTTGGGTTTTTTGACATATTTTTTATATTCGTCTATATCTTCCTTGAGTAAACCTTTTTTAACCATTCTACACAACTTATTTGCCATTTTAAATCTCTACAAATTTTACACTATACGTTAAGAGTTGAGTTTATCTTCGAATAAGGTGAAATCTCGTCGAAGATCGTTTGCACTACGCTCGTCCGCAAAGTTTGTTCATCGAAAGCCAGGGAAATATAGACATCGGGAATGCGCTGCAGAAAAACCCCCTTGAGTCTATATCCTTATATTTGGATTTGTTGTCAATGAAGACACAATCAATGCCCGCCGTTGGGCGAGGGCAGGTCGCGACGGTCGTGGCCGGGTGCATTTGGTTCATTCTTTGGGCAGGCTTTGGAGCATGGTTTGGGCCTGTTCGGCGAAGAGGCTGTCGGGGTAGGCGTTGACGAAGTCGTTGAGGATGGTGCGGGCCTCGGCCAATAGTGCGGGACGGGTTTCCTCGGAGGTTTGCTCATCTTTCCAGAGCTGGACCTTGACCATGGCCAGTTCGTACAGCGCCCGGACGCCGCCGTCTGCAGTGGGAAACGCCTGGGTCAGTTCGGCCAGCTTCTGCATTCGCTGGCGGGCGTCTTCAATAAGCATGGTTTTTTCGAGCATAACATTATCACGCAGAGCGTCGTCCTTTTCCATCTCGGCCAGCAGGCTGTCGAGCCGAGCGGGATATTCCATGGCATAAGGATTCAGAATGACAAAGGTGGACAGGCGGCGTTTGGCGGCTTCGTCAGCACCACGGTTTTCCTTATCAATCAGCCGCTGGAGACGTTTGACGCGGATTTCCAGGTCACGCAGTTTAAACGGGGTCATGACGGTGAGCGCAGGATCATGAAACGCGGTGAACAGCGAATCTGCCTTAGCGGCGCCGTTTTCGTTTTCTTTGCGTTCGGCGAGATAATCGCGAATCTTGCTGAGGGCAACCTGGCACTTTTCGTCAGCCTTGTCAAACTCGGCTTTGCCCGCCTCGTGCATGGCAATCCGCCAGAGGGCCTCGAAGGATTCGGGGCTTTGGGGGAATTTTTCCTGGAGCGTCTGCCAGAGCAGCAGGTTGTCATAAAACGGGTAATCGCTGTAGAATCGCAGCGATTCGGTCTTGCCGAAATGGCGTGTGTCCGGGTGGTACTCGCTGAGGATCGCCTTAAAATACAGCGCCACCGCCACGCGGTCGCTGTCGGGCCATTTCTCCATGAACTGGTTGTATTGGTTTATTAGCCAGCGGCGTTTGGCCTGGTATTTCAATTCTTCCGGCATTTTGCGGCTGAACCATTCGGGCCACTGGTCATAGATGATCAGCCGCTGGATTTCCTCTTTGAGTTTTTCCCGCAGCAGGATCGGCTCGATGGGGAAAAACTTGCCGATGAGGAAACTTTTCATGGACGGGTCTTCGATGACGGCGCTGATGTGACCGGAGAGGTCGTGGTCCTGAAACTCGCGGACATCTTCGGGGTTGTTGCCGGCGACGTTGCCCTGGTAGTCCCGTTCCGCAAAGCCGATTTGTTTTTGAAAGATGACAAAGCCGCCGGCCAGCAGGATACCGCTGACGACAAAAACCAGGCCGGGTTTGTAGCGGGTGAAATGGCCAACGCCGAGGACGATGCCGGCGGCCAGCAGGCTGGTCAACCAGGCGTAAATCCACGGGGCAAATGAAAGGCCCCATTTGACCGGATCGACGGCGGTTTGACCGCCCCACAAGGCCCAATAGACCAACTGCGGCGCCATGCAGAGGGCAACGGAAATAAAGCGTGAGCGGAACCGCAGCGGTCGGCACGCGACCGCGATGCAGCTGAAAAACAGGAACGCGCCGAACAGGTGGAGCTTGGCGATGAATACGACGACCATGACCATGAGCAGGCTGTAGCGAAAGCTCAACAGCTGGGAGACCAGTAGCGGCACGACGGTGATGATGCCCATGACGGTGCCGAGGACGATGATCTGCCAGGGGTACTCGTAGATGCTGATGGGATAGACGACGAACTGGCCGAGTTTGATCGCGTCGAGGCTGACCAGGCGGGTCAGGTCGAGCATGGCGTTGTTGTCGATGGACAGGGAGTTCCAGAAGCCGCAGGCCAGGACGTACACGACGAACGCGAGCCCCCAGAACCACAGCACGTTGGTATGGCTGTAGTGCAGGGTCGGGCCGGCAGTCATGAAAGACTTCGGCGGCGCCGGCGGCGTTACTGCGGGTTTTGTATTATTCGTGTCTGCCATCGCGGACCATCCATCGACCATTGGGCGAAATATTCTTTAATATCCAAGAACCAACCCATAAATTCCAATTTTCATGTTCCGATAACAATAATAACCGATAGATTATTGCCGAATATTATACCGCCCCGCCCCGCCGGAGCAAAGAAAAAAGTCTTCCCGCTCTGCTGAGCGGAAGTTGGGAGTTTTTAGTTCGTGGTTCGTAGTGCCTGATGCTATATATAGAGTGTTGAGGAAAGGCTGTTTTGGAGGAAGTCTTATTTATCTGGTTTTCAGGGGAGGATTGCGACAATCACCGCCAAAATTAAGGGGATTTTGTTTGACCACCGCCCTTTTGGGCCGGATAATGACTGTGCGGAAGTTTTAAGTGGCTAAGAGCCTGAAATCGTCTGAGATATCTGACGGAGGAGGAGCGTTTTTGGCAGATGACTGGAGTATTATGAATGGGCGAACAAGTTGAAATAGACAATAAATATGAAAGGTGGCCGCTCGGCGATCATCTCCCGGAGATTACTCTGCTGCTGCTTGTACTTTTATTTTACTGCATCTTCGCCTATCCAGCCCTATTATCAATACTGCAGCCAGGTTTATCCCCTGAAACACAAACCACTGATATTATTTCCAGTTTTAGTGAAGAAATTTTCTATGCGTCTATCACAACTCAAAAACAACATCCACTTACTGTAAAAGATGTCCTTGAGATGAACGATGAGCGTCTATCTTATCATTCTTATTATGACGATATTGTCAAAAATGAATTCATTAAAGATGGCTGGGGTAACCGCATCATTATCGAATTTACAGAACCAAGCACATATAAGTTTATCAGCTATGGCCCAAATGAAAAGGATGACAATTGTGAAGGCGATGACATCTATGCGGTCTTTGATTTATCCTTAGAAAATTATGGAGTCAAGGAACAAAAGGGACTCTGGGAAGAGGAATAATTTTGCAGTCCTTCACAATAATTCAACAGGACATTGAATCGGAAAAACCGTTATAATATTTTGGAGCGTACATTAATGACAAATAGAAATATTAAATCAGCCAAACAATTACTGAGGCACATACCTTTTTTTACAATCTCAATAATAACACTGCTGCTGTTAAATGGTTGCTGCTTTATTCCTGCTGTAACTCACTGCAATGGCACTATTTCAATTCAGGCAGGTGAACAGCCGTCTAAGCAAAAAATTTCAAGTAGATATATTCTTATTTCACTATGGGATTTCCCTCAAGTGAACGACTCCAAGGGAAAGGTTGATATTAATGAAGTCATTGTAACTGAAGAAAGTAAATTCACTTTGGATTTTCCATTTAAGGGATATTGGATTTTATGGACTCCCGCATTAAGAACACAACATCTTGCTCCAGAGCCGGCTATTATGATTTTTCATAATGACTACCCTCTTGAGTGGTTTTACGGAAGGTCCGTAATACACCCTGAATTGCCAAAACTGTGCTGTGAAAAACCTGAAACTCGTCTGAATTTCTCAATTGTATTAGATAAGCCCAAAGAGTCCCTCTCAGAAATCCAAAAAGACCATTATCGCATTTTTTTTGAAAAGTTTTTAGAGGCCAAAGAACCTTTAATTAAAGAGATGAACAAATGTAAAGATGTTACTAAAGAGGAAAAAAATATGGTGCTTGAAAAAATTAATACATGTAAGAAAGAACTTGGAATCTAAGGAATCCCGACGATGTCGGGATACTATTTAAATAGATTCCTCACTGCGTTCGGAATGACATAATTTGATTTTTAAAAATGAATTTGATACTGGCTGACAAAGGATTGGAATGATGAAAAAAGGCTTGTTTTGATATTTTGTTTGGTTTCTGCGGGTATCGTATTTGGCCTGTTTAAATATAACGCTAATCGTTCAGTGGCAAGCGGGCAGGAATATACACGGGATTTAATCTCCAAGGGTATCTTTGCAATTATCAACAAAGATAAAGACGCTTATCTGGAATGCCATTTGGCAAAAGACCGAGTTTTTGCGGAGGCGATTTTTGAATTTGATTGTTTGCATCGTGAATTCATTCAAAAACTCCGAGAGATCTATGGCCCTGATGCATGGGAGCGGTACAAAGAAATCAAAGTTGGTAGAAGCTGGGTATTTCAAAGTTCAACCGATTGCGTGTTAACAGAAAATGACGTAGTAAAATTTATCCAGGACACTCCTGTTTATTTTTGTTCTGAGAAAAAAGCTCTTTGGGACCCCCCTGTCGGTGTTGTTGCGTTGATAAACAGAAGAGGCAGTTGGTATTTCAACCCAAAGGAATCTTGTGACATTAAAAGCACGATCAATCTTTTCCGGTGGAATAATGATGTCTATAAGAAAGTCATCCCAAAGATTCATTCTTCAGAACAACCTCTGGAGGAATTAAAAATAGAAATCATGGATGTTTATTACGACGATTAATTTCTTTTAATTTTATTGGATTATTCTTGATAAAGGAGTCGAATGATGAAGAAAATGGTTATTTTGGCGTACTGTTTGGTTTTTGCGGGATTGTGTTTGGGGGACGTTGAGAAGGCTTCGGATGCTTCCGGGCCGTGGCGGGCGGAGTGGGAGCATTTGCGGTCGCGGCCTTATCCGCAGTGGTTTACGGATGCGAAGCTGGGGATCTTTATTCACTGGGGGCTTTACTCGGTGCCGGCGTGGTCGGGCAAAGAGCAGTATGCCGAGTGGTTTTTGCGGGGACTGCAAAGCGGGGACACGGCTCGGATCGACTTTCAGAAGAAAGTCTTCGGCGCCGACTTTACCTATCGCGATTACCCCGAACATTTTAAGGCCGAATTGTTCGATCCGGACGAATGGGCAAGCCTGTTTCGCGGCAGCGGGGCCAGATACGTTCTTTTGGTTTCCAAGCATCATGACGGGTACTGCCTGTGGCCCAGTGCGTATGCCAAGGGCTGGAACAGCGTGGAGACCGGGCCGAAGCGTAACCTGGTGGGTGAGTTGACGCAGTCGGTGCGGGCGGCGGGATTGAAGATGGGGCTGTATTATTCGCTGCCGGAGTGGAACAACCCGATGCACCGCTGGTACACCGACCCGCATAAGAATATCGGGCCGTATGTGGAAAAGCATATGATCCCGCAGTTTAAGGAGCTGATTTCGACGTATAAGCCCAGCGTGCTTTTCGCGGACGGCGAGTGGTTTAACAGTGCCGAGCAGTGGCATTCGGCTGAGTTGATCGCGTGGTACTATAATCTCGTCGGGCCTGATGCGATCGTCAATAACCGCTGGGGAGGCGGCAGTGATATCGGGTTTTTGACGCCGGAATACAGCTCAGGACTGCCTGCGAGTGATCGGCCGTGGACCGAGGTGCGCGGACTGGGCCGGTCGTTCGGGCTGAACCGCAATGAGAAGCTTGATGCGTATATGACGGCGGCGGACCTGGTGCATTTCTTTGCCAAGGCGGTCGCGCACGGCGGCGGAGTGACGATCAACGCCGGGCCAAAGGCGGACGGGCAGATTCCGATGCTGCAGCAGGAGCGTTTATTGCAACTGGGCCGGTGGCTGGAGGTGAACGGCGAGGCGATTTACGGCAGTACCGCGTGGCGTAAGCAGACTGAGGAAAAAGAGGTGACGCTGGAACGGATCGACCCGCAGATTAATTTTAACTGGGTGCGGAACTCGCCGGGCAAGCCCATCCGTGAAGACAATTTTACGGCGACCTGGACGGGTTTTGTCCAGCCGCAGTATTCGGCGGATTACACGTTTGAGGTACAGGCCGATGACGCGGTGCGGTTGTGGGTGGATGATAAGCTGGTGATCGACAAGTGGTCGGCGGCCGCCGCTTCGGCGCAGGGCAACGTAATGACCAATACCGACAAGACGGAAAAGGAAGGTGTCATTGCGCTGAAGGCCGGGAAAAAGGTGCCAATTCGGATTGATTATTTTGAGGATAAACAGAATGCCTCGATCCGGCTGAGCTGGTCATGCGACAAACAGAAAAAACAGATCGTGCCAACGAGCCGGCTGTATTCGACGCGAGACAAAAGCATCGGTGACGGTTTGAAGGCGATTTACAAATCCAAGGCGTCGTGGCTGTGCTATACGCAAAACAAGGGCAATGTCTATGCGATCGCTTTGAACTGGCCGGGCAAAGAATTAGTTCTGCCGATCAAGACGACTGCAAAGCCACGGCGTGTAACACTGCTGGGGCGCAAGGAACCGTTAAAATACTCAATCAAAAGCGACGGGATTCATATCGACCTGAGCAACCTGTACCACAACGATCTTCCCTGCGACTGGGCGTGGACGTTTAAGCTGGAAGGTTTAAAATAGACCAAAACAAATCAGGCTCACTTTTACAAGCCTTAAGAAATCAGGAATGAATGGATACATTAGAAAATATCTTTAAAGGAATGACAGGTCAGGTCTGCTGGGGGATTCTCCACGAAAACATAAATTTGTCATTTAACTTGGGAGAGCCACAGTTAAAGTTTGAAAGCTGCAAAGATGACCCGGCAAGAGACAGAAAACTTCGACAATACACGACAGTCAAAGGACAGTGGTTTTTATGGGTTTACCTGGCCTATTGGACATTGACGGTTCTTGACGAATCAGGAGAAAATAAATTAAAGGCCGTTACGTCAACAAGTGACCGAGATAAGAAGCGGATACTTAAATTGCTTTGCGGGCAAAAACTAACTCAGATCAATATTAATTCTCAAACAGGGAAAACTCGGCTTCTTTTCGATTTGGGGGCAGAATTAGAAGTTCGCAGAATGCGCCCTAACGCAGAGGAGGTCTGGCTTCTTTATGATCCTAATGATTATTGTCTGTCGATTAACGGAGACGGCACCTATAGCTATGTCCCCAGTTCGGGTTTAGACACACGTTCAAGAATAGAAAACGCTCCAATTCAAATTAATGTAACTGTGGGAGAGAACCATTCATAGGCTCCTCCCCCTTTGCTTTATTGACATAATTGAATTTAAGATTCTTTAAGTTAGTCCCATTTGAGTACTGTAATTTAACGAATCTCTACAGGAGAGTGGCCATGCGACTGTCATATCTGTTTAAGAGTATTTCATTTGTCAGCGTATTATGTTTATCGTATCCGGTGATAGCCGCGGACGATAGAAAGCCGGAGGCTTTGGCGGATCAGTGGGAGCTTGTAGGTGAGGCGATTAATGAGTCGGGGTGGGATATCTGGGGCAGTAGCCCGATCGTGACCGGCGACGGCAAGGTGCATTTGTTTGTCGCCCGCTGGCCGGGGAAGTACCCGTTTGACCCGGCGTGGCGGATTCATTCGCAGATCGCCCGTTACACAGCCGATGGGCCGGAAGGGCCGTTTGTGTTTCAGGAGGTTGTTCTCAAGGGTGACGGCAAAGGATGGGACGCGCAGGGCTATCACAATCCCAATATCCAGAAGGTCGGCGACCGGTTTGTTTTAACTTGTATCGCCAATGACGGCAAGGGCCGCCACGGGCCGAACCAGCGGATCGGAATGTGGGTGGCTGAAAATATCGGCGGACCGTGGACACCGGCCAACGGCAAAGTGGACGTGCCCATACTGGCGCCGCCGACCGATGCCGCCATCTGGTGTTACCAGAGCGGCTGCGGTGTGAACAACCCCGCCCTGCTGGCGATGCCGGATGGACGTTTGCATCTTTACTTCAAAGCCAAACGCGCAGACAAGGGGCAGGTCTGTATGGGATTGGCGATCGCGGAGAAACTCGAGGGGCCGTATGTCATTGAGGCCAAGCCGGTGACCGCCAACGACCGGACGATTGAGGACGGGTACGCGTTTCACTGGCGGGGGCATGTGTGTATTATGACGACGGATAACCACGGGATGCTGGAATGGGGCGGCGGGCTGCTCTGGGCGTCCAATGACGGCAAGCAGTTTGATGCGCCAATGCCGGGGTTTCATCATTTCGGTGAGCACTACTTTCCAAACGGGGTTCCCAAAACCGCCAAGGCCCACTACACCCGTGTTGTCAAATGTGAACGACCGCAGATCCTGATGATTGACAGCGAGCCGGCGTACCTGTATGCCCCGAGCGGCGTGGCGGTGGACGGCTCGGACGGGACGAACTGTTACCTGTTTAGAAGAAAAAAGCCTGCGTTGAACGGAACACCGGGCAAAACTGAGCCACGACCGCATTGACTGCAATCCTGTTATAAGCAAAAGGCAAGGACGCCTTGATTTTGAAACCCAACTTATTGCGCGATTTCGGCAATTTCTTCAGCGGTTAATGCCCGATTGTAAAACCGGACATCATCAATTTTCCCACTGAAATGGTTGAAGTTCTGAATATTTCCAATATGAACCTCTTCACTGGTCGAGGTATTGATCGCAATATCATTAAGAACGCTGATTGTTTCTTCATCCCCATCAACAAATAGTACAGCGTTGGACAGCATATCATCATTGCCCGGTTGCCACGTCACAGCGACATGGTGCCAGGTCCCATCATTGATCACGGTTGAGCCGAAGATATTGCCGCCACCGGCCCGAACACTAAAGACATTGTCCTTGATCGCAACAGACCATTTTTTACCTGTATCTAATTGCCCCCATGAACAATTTCACCAATTGCCGTTTGGGTAGTTTTAACCCAGGCCATACAGGTGCGGCCGGTGGTTCCGGTAATCCCTTTGAAACCGCTAATTACGACATAATCATCAATGCCGTCCAGTGAGAGTGCTCCGGACCCGATGGCGGGGTCGCCCGTGTCAATCGCGGCACCGTTCATCAAGGTACCATCAAGGCCGGAAATGATATCTGAGGCGTCTGTGTCAAATGTCCAGCGGTTATCAAAAGTATAATCTTCCTCAAGAGGCAGCCAATTTTGCGCCAGTACGGCTAAATCCTGCAGATTGACGATGCCGTCTTCAATCAGGTCGGTTCCCTGGCAATCACCGCAAGCGGCCAGCCAATAGTTCATCATTATGAGCAGATCATCGGCATCCACATCACAGTCCGCTTCAAAGTCACCGGTTACCGGCGGCAGCGGCTGCATTTGACCGGTCACGCATACATCATCAATATTCCAGCCGGCATACTGCAGCGAATTATCCGTCTCGCCTAACCCCCAGCGGATATAAACCGTCGGCTGATTGTCGGCAACTGAGGAAATATCAAATGTTTGCAGCGTCCAGTTTGAATCGGTTAGCGAATCGCTGTAGGGATTTTCCCAAAGGGTTGTCCAGTTCGTTCCATCATTGGAAACAGCCACTTTCGCATGGTCCCACCTGCTTCGTTCCACGCCCAGCCAGCGATAAAATTCCAAAGTTACTTCCGTAAAGCCATTGCAGTCAATCGCCGGAGTTGTCGCCCACTGCGTTGCGGGGATATTTTCCGCATAATTACCGGACAAATTATTGCCGACCACGTTGGAACCGGTATAACCGGCCGACGGATCATCATCAGCACCCGCAGGGATGCCCCACTGCCACTGGGCGCCTCCGTCAAATGTCCAGTTTGGATCGGTGTCCATATCAGCCTCATACAGTGTTTGAATCGCTGAAATTGTCACATTCACCGAAGCCTCATTGGAGTCGCCGCCGTCCGGAGCGGTGCCGCCGTCATTGGCGACATAGGTAAAGCTTGCCGGTTGGTCGCAGCCTGGCCGCGGCGTATAGATTAGCCGGTTGCTGATCAACACAGCAGGAACCGAGCTGATCGGCGTGCCGGGGGTTGCCTGTTCGGCCAGCCAGCCGTGTTTAGGCAGTGAAGTAATGATATAACTCAATTTATTCGGCGGGCTGGGAAGCCCCTCATCTTCTGCGTCCAGAGTGATGGCGACCGGTGTATCAAATTGCGCGATTTCGTTGACATCGACCGCAGCCGGCGGAGTTGGGCCGCCCAATAAACCATATATAAAGCTCATGGTCGTTCCTGCTTCGCTAATATTATGAATCAGCAGACCTGAGTCGCTCCCGCTCCACCATTTGGCGTCCGGCAGTGTGGTATCGCTGAAGGAGTCTCTATAATTGGCGCGAAACAGATCTCCGCTGGTACCGGAATTGTCATTGTTTTCCAGATGAAAGGCGCCATCGGCCTGTTCGAGTGAAACCAGGTAATGCGACGTGGGCGTCATTTCCTGATTGTCATTATTGCCGTCCTCATCAATGTGCCAAATCATAAGCCCATCGCCTGGATAATTGGCGTTGCGTCCGCTTCGGAAGCGACTTTCGATCAGGAAGTATTCCTTACTATCGGTCGGATGTGAATAGCGAAAACTGGTGTTGCTGTTGGCTTGATGGGTCAAAACCGCAGCCTCTGCATTAGTAATGTCGGTGACCGTATCCCAGCCCTGCTCAGCACGCAAGTAGGCGCAGGGAATGGCTGGATTCAACTGTCCCCCGGCATATGAACCGGATGCCATCAGGCAAAAATCCCCCACACCTTCCGATTCATAACCATAGTCGTAAAGGTCCGGCCAGCCACAGATCAAATGTCCGTTTTCATGGCAGAATGTTCCTAATCGCAGATAACTTTGCATACCGGTGATCTGGTAATCCTTGATCGTATAGCCGCCGTAGCTGTAAGAGTACGGATAAGAGCTTGAAATCACCCAGCGATGCGGCCAGAGTTCGTCACTGCCCCAGGAACCAACATAAAAAACGTTTAAGGCCAGAATCGTGCTTCCGCTTCCGGTAACGCCGGAGATGTCAAACCCGCTGTCAATCAACTTCCGAAAACATTCTTTGATCAGGATCCGGGCGCCGTCAGAAGCAGAATCATAATGGGATTTGGTATTATCGGCCCGGATGTAAGGTGTGACGACATTGGTGTATGTCAGGGCACCGCCGGAGACGTCATAAAAATAGTCTCGAACCGAACCGTTATTATTATAGCCTTCGTACCCAACCTGATTACAGAAATCCTGAACCGTTGCTTGTGGAATTGCTCCGGCTTCTCCGGGAAAGTCCACCAGCATAGTCAGCCCGACTACCTGGCCGCTGATGGAGGATGGGGCAGCCGATCTGAATTCGGTTTCTCCACCGGTGACGGGTAATTTACCGAATGCTTCCTGCGGAACAGGGATATCGCCGAAAAGGGCCTCACGGCGTTTGGCAACAATCTGCCTGCGGGCCTCGGATTTGATCCGAAGAGATTTTTGAATAGCCTGGCCATTTTTTTGCTGCGACATATTCTGCAAAGCAGCCTGGGGCATTGCGCTGCCCCAATAAATTTGTCCGGTTGAAATCAGCTGAGTCTGGTCAGCAGATAAATCGGCATAACAGAGCCACTGGGTTTGCGGATCTCGAACAAGGGTGTACCCATCCACCGATTCCATTCGGCGGTAAAATTCATCGCCCCATACCCGAACCGTAACAGTTGACTCGTTGGGTTGGCGGAATGTATGCTCCTGGCCCCATGCGGGGGCAGCAGATGCAAAGTCAGCAGCTACGAAAATAACCGTTACAGCTAACAGGACTGAAGACACCATTTTTCTGAGCATACCACGCAATCCCCATATCATAATAGACTATCTCTCACATCCAGCCAGTTTTGGCCGTCATCCTTATTCATTAACTCTTTCAACAACCCTCGTCCACAAGTATTTCCAACCCCAATACTGCTATTATGGCATATTTTTAGAATGGTTCCAAAAAAACTTTGAAAAAATTACTTCACAGACACAAAAAAAGACGTTATTCGAGGTAAAGCAGCCTCAAAAAACGTCTTTCGAAAGAAAAATCGCACCACACGGCTTTTCATATGTTCACTGCATTATTGTTAAATTGTGAAAATAGCCTGAGATTTATCACTTTTATATCTCGATTTCCGCCTTCGCGGAAATAACAAGAGATAGGCTTTTTCCGCTCATCACCGCGACATAATGCCGCATTAAACACAGGTAATGCCCGATTGCGCCGGTTATGACGCGGAGCCTTCCTGTATGAGATGCACATCTCGCTGCGGGAACGGGATTGACAGGCCGTTTTCTTCGAGGGCATACTTGGCGTTTTCGGTGATGTCGAAATAGACGTCCCAGTAATGGGCGGCCTTACACCAGGGGCGGACAGCAAAGTTAACGCTGCTGTCGGCCAACTCCAGCACGCCGACAAACGGTTCGGGAGTGTCCAGCACTTTGTCATGGGCCTTGAGTACATCCAGCAGTACCTGTTTGGCCTTTTTAATATCATCTTCATAGGCGACACCGAGAACCAGATCGACGCGGCGAGTGCCGTTAACGGTATAGTTGATGATGTTGCCGCCGGTGACCTGTGCGTTGGGCACAATGATGCGAACATTATCAGGACCGGCAATGATGGTATTAAATATCGCGATTTCTTTGACCGTCCCTGTAGCACCGCCAACTTCGACAAAGTCCCCCACTTTGATTGGTTTAAAAATAATCATCAGCACACCGGCAGCGAAGTTGGACAGCGACCCCTGCAGGGCCAGACCAACGGCTAAGCCAGCGGCACCAATAATGGCAATAAATGAGCCGGTCTTGACACCAATGGCGCCTAAAGCCGCGATAATAACAAAGGTCAGCAACGCGGTATAAAGCAGGTTTTTGACAAATTTGCTCAGTGTCTTATCGACCTTACCCTTTTCCATGGCCTTATAGACAAGATTTGCCACGAGATTCGCAACAAAACGACCAATAATAAAGATGGCCGCGGCTGCCAGCAGATTCAGCAGCAACTCGACACCATTTTGAGCTATGTAGGTCTTGACGTTTTCCACCACCTGGGTCACAGAAGCCGGCGCCGACTCAGCAGGAGGGTTTTCGGCCGGCGGAGCCTCTTCAGCAGCAAAGACATTAAATCCCAAAGCAAGAACAAAGCATACAATCCATAGTTTTCTCATCTCATTTCCCTTTCATCTCTTGACAAACAAAAAAAGGCCGCAAGCATGAATACTTGCAGCCTTGTACTTTAATCATTTAGATTGTCGATAATATTCATTATCAACGATCCTTTTCAATAGCGTTTTCTCCCATGTCCGGAAAACATCTCCGGCTATCGTTTCTCTACTGGTTCTATCATACGACTGAAAATGAAAGATGTTAAGGTTTTTTTTATAAAATAGCGAAAAAATCTGAAATATCGTCTTTGTCCGAAATGGCGTTTTTCGCTAAAATCCGCTGACACAAAGGCTTAGTTTTGTTGATTATTGACACACAGTGCCCTATAATTATGCAAAGCTTACGAAAGGAACAAAAAGATGACAAACATCCTGATCGCGATTATCCTTGTCCTGTTAGTGGGGCTGCTGGCTTTGGCGGCGGTGATTTTATCCTCACTGGCGGCATCCCGACGTGAATCGGCCCAGCAAAACAGTACGATTAAAACCGTCCAGGAGCAGGTGGACGGCCTGCGGAAGAACCAGGACGCCCTGAGTCAGTCGCTGGAGAAGAACCTGCGCAGCGGTCAGGAAAATATCGCGGGCTTTTTAACACACAGCCAGAAAACATTCGGAGAGCTGAAAGAGCAGATCGGCAAGCTCAAAAGCGACAGTGAACGACTGCTGCATCTGGGGGCCGATGTGCGAAGTTTGCAGGATATTCTCAAGGCGCCGAAACTGCGAGGCCAGATCGGTGAACACTCACTGGCGGCGGTTCTGGAAAATATCCTGCCGGCCGACAGCTTTGCCCTGCAGCACGGATTTTCCAACGGCAAGGTGGTCGATGCACTGATCCGGCTGCCGGACTACGCGGTATCGGTGGATGCGAAGTTTCCGCTGCCAACGTTTGAGAAGATGACTGCGGCAGCGGATGACAACGAGAAGGCCAAGCTGCGACGAACATTTCAGAATGACGTGGCCAAACATATCGACAAGATTGCCGAAAGCTATATCCTGCCGGGCGAAGGGACGCTGGATTTTGCACTCATGTATATCCCGGCGGAAAATGTGTATTATGAAACGATCGTCAAATATGAAAATGACCGGATGGATCTGCTGAATTATGCGTTGGAGAAAAAGGTGATTCCCGTGTCGCCGAACCTGCTGTATACCTATCTGATGACGATCGTGATGGGCCTGCACGGATTGCAGATCGAACAGGAAGCAGCAAATATCCGAGCGAATCTGCAAACGCTGTCAGCAGGACTGGAGGCGTTTACCGGTAACTGGGACGTGCTGGGCAAACACCTCCGCAACGCCCAGAGCCAGTACGACGAGGGACAAAGCAAACTCGGTAAATTCCTTATGCAACTGGAGCAGATACAGAAAACCGACTAAACCGAAGGAGCAAGATAATGGTTCTAAAGGCGATTCTTGAGACGCTTGGTGTGTTTGCGTTGGCGTGTGTATTTGCCTGGATCGGCTACAAAATCACTCAGCGAAAATCGAAGGCGTGGATTATCAGTTTTTGTGTTTTATTCCCTCCGGTGATCTTTGTGATTTTACTAAACCGAGTGCCGACCATGGTTTACAGTTCTGTCTTTTCAAAGCTGGCACAGGGTCGTCTTGAATTTGTTATCATGGCGATCTGCCTGCCGTGTATTTTCGGACTGCTGGTGCCGCGACTTCCGATTAAACGTCAACAAATCGTTGTTGCTATTTTTGCGGCCATCGGAACAAGCTATTTTGTCATCGTGCCGTTTCTGGACCCGGTGTTTCTTTATGTTAAGATGAAGGGAACCGACACCTGGATTGAGAACGGCGTGTGTATTCAGACAACCAACTCGACCTGCGGGGCGGCATCAGCGGTAACCGCCCTGCGGCAACTGGGTATCGAGGCCCAGGAACGTGAGTTGGCGCTGGCCGCCTCAACGACCCGCAGTTGGGGCACATCGGAGCACATGCTGGCCAAGGCCATCAAGCGGAAGTATCGTGATGTCGGGATCCACTGCTCGGTGAAGGTGTTTGATGAACCGGAGCAGCTCAAGAATTGCTGTCCGGTGATTGCCATTGTCAAATACAGACCGATGGTCGATCATTATGTCGCTGTTCTGGATGTTGATGACAAGAAGGTACTCATCGGCGATCCGCTCAGCGGCAGGGTACAGCTGACGCATAAAGAATTTGTAGAGAAGTGGCGGAAAATCGGTATTATTGTTCGAAAAGCTTCAGCGGTGGCAACTCCAGATTGAATGACATGGAATCCGGGAGTCTCTTCTGCGGAACCTTAAGAGGCCCAGTGCTCCAGCGGCCAAGATTGAGAAAGTTACAGGTTCAGGCACGGGGGTCACATTAACCGAATCAATCGCGAAATCATATTGATACTGCCCATCTGATTGACCGGCACCATTGTCATGGTTGTTAAAAATACTGAAATGCGACCTGGAAAAGCTATCCGGATTTAATATCGTTGACGGTGCAAATGGATCGCTATAGGCACCAGACTTATTGTTAACAGAATAACTAATTGAACGGTTCCAATCATTTGGTATTCTTTGGTCTGACAAACTGCATCTGAACAAGAAACTTTCCCACGTATTCGAGGTGGATTCAGGTTCATATTCACTTCCTGTGACGGATGTTACAAAGGCAACGGGCATGTTGCTCTGCGTATATTCAAAAATACTTACTGACTCTCGTAATATTTTCACAGAAAATTCGGAAACAGATGCCCTCAATTTCCACTCCCAATATATGGCCGGCAAATCTTCCTCTGAGTACTGATAGTCTAGCAGTCCCATCTGATCGACATCATAGAGAAAACTAAACACGAGTGTATCATTAACCTGATACTGGTAATGGTCCTCAATACTGTAAGAACCCCAGGAATTGATGTAATTACACTGACCTGTTACATCAACCTGCAAGACTTGAGCCCGGCAAACGACTGTTACCGCCAGGACAAGAAAAACTATTGCATTCCTCATTTTCTATCTCCATCTAATTTTCTTAAGCAATTTTCAAAATACACGGCAAATAAAAGAGATTGGTCCCTCAAAACACTCACAATTTTACAAAAATTGCCTTTTCCGGGTCAAGAAAAAAACTATTCTATGGTAGATTTTCCAGTTTTATTTTACACGTGTCGTTTATTCAGTGCCACATTTCAGTAGTTTATGTGAATAGCGGGGACAGGTCGGATTTGAGGGCGGGGTCGATGGCTTCGGGTTTGGTCCAGACGGCTAATTCGAGGCTTTTCCGGCAGGGGCAGGTTTCATCGCAGAGCGTGCCGTCGGTTTCAAGGACAGCTTCGATCAGTTTGATCGCGTTTTGCGTGGCGAGATTGAGGTTGCCAATGATCTCGGCCAGCAGGCTTTGCTTGTCTTTGTTCGGGTCATGATCGCGCCAGCAGTCGTAATCACTGGCCAAGGCCACCAGCGCGTAACACATCTGGGCCTCACGGGCCAGCTTGGCTTCTGGCATGGCGGTCATGCCGATCAAATCGCCTCCCCAAGTGCGGTGCATCAGGGATTCAGCACGGGTGGAAAACTGCGGCCCTTCCATGCAGACATATATCGCACCCGCATGAGTAACGGCCTGTGTTTTTTCGGCAGCCATCATAATCTGCTCGCGCAGGCGGGTGCAGCACGGCTGAGCAAACTCGGCATGGACGGCGCCGTATTGATCGAAGAAGGTGTTTTGTCGGCGAAAGGTTTTGTCGATAAACTGATCGACCAGAATCAGATGGCCCGGTGCGATCTCCTCACGAAGCGAACCGACCGCAGCGCTGGCGATCAGCGCTGTTACGCCCAGCGACTTAAGGGCAAAGATATTGGCGGTATAGGGAACCTGACTCGGGTTGAAACGATGGCCTTCGCCGTGGCGGGCTAAAAAGGCGACTCGATTGGCACCGAGCCGACCGACCATGATCGGTCCACTGGGTTCACCGAACGGCGTGTCAACTTCCTGCAATGTTACATCTTCGATCTTTTCCGCGAGGGCATCGCCGAGACCGCTACCGCCGATAATTCCGATGAGTTTCTCTGTCATAGGTGTCTTCCTGTCGTTTGTTATTGTTAATAGCGTTCACTGACGCGCTGGATCGCGCGAATCAGTACATCGCCGGGCGGCTTGACGACATGGGCCGCACAGCCCAGTTCGTAGCACTGGCGGGCCAAGTCACGATCCTGGCTGGTGGTCAGCATAATGATCGGCATGTCGGCCGTGCGATGGTTCTGCTTGAGCTGTTCCAAGACCTCCACGCCATCGAGACCGGGCATCCGGATATCCAGCAGCATAATAAACTTTCGAATATCATTGGGCGAACAGGCTTCGTCAAACACATAATCCAAAGCTTCCTGTCCATCCTTGAGATGAATAATTTTGTTTTGAATGCCCGCCTGTCGCAGACAATGGCGAATCAGCAGGTAGTGTCCCTGGTCATCTTCGACGACCAACATCACTATCTCCTTTCGCAGCGTCAGGCGTGTTGCCGGCTCCATGGTCATTTGTTAAGCTCCTGACAGGGTAATGAAACATAGAAGCGGCTGCCGACACCGAATTCAGATTCGACGCGAATCGCTCCGTTGTATCGGTCCAGTATTCGGCGGACAATCGACAGTCCCAGCCCTTCTCCTTCGGCATCACCATCGGGATTGAGCCGGTGGTAAATCTCAAAGATTTTGGGCAGAAACCGCTGTTCGATACCAATGCCGTTATCTTCCACACAATAAATGACATTGCCGGCATGGACGCGACCGGAAATATGAATCTTGCCGGGGCGGTCGCCACTGAGATACTTGAGAGCGTTGTCAACCAAATTGGTAAAGACCTGCTTGATCTGCTCGGGGTCGCAATCGCACGGCGGCAATGTTTCTACCGTCACTTCAGCCTGCTTCTGGTCGATCTGGAACTTCATCAAACCCAGCAAATCGGCTATCAACAGATTCATATCCAACCGCTGCGGGTTTATCTCGACGGTACCGACCCGCGAAATTTTCAGCAGGCCATCCAGTAAGCCATGAATCTGGCCAACGCCGGACTGGATGAATTTCTGAGCTTCTTTGATATCCTCATCCAGCAATGCCTGGATTTTTTGGCGGGTATCGTCATCGACTTCAACGGATTCCAGAACTTTTCGGAGATCGTCGCAGTACTCGGTCAGCATCCCACTGAAACCGCTGATATTGACCAGCGGTGTTTTCAGGTCATGAGAGGCGACATAGACGATATTCTGAAGTTCCTGGTTTTTTTCGGCCAGCCGGTCCAGCAGCTCCAGACGGGTTTGCTGGTTTTTGCGAAAACTGTAAAAAATCCAACTCAGAGATGCCAGTGAAACTCCCAGCAGCACTCCAAACGCAGTCAGCAGGCTGATACAGACCATTTGGTCGTGTTCGGTGGCATGGCCGGCATGATTGTGGGAAATGATACAGATTGTGACTGCGGCGATGGTACAGCCTATCGCCAATACCAATATCACCATAAGAACCGAGATACCGTGACGATGCAGCCTGTCCTCCAAATCGCTTCGCGGCGTTTCAGATACCGTCTTGTTTCCACCTAATGCCATTGGAATCTTCCGCATGCGCAGGCCCTGATCGACGACCTGCAGTCAATCATCCATTTCCTTTTTCTAACTCTATCGTAATCGTTTTTTTGTTGGAATCAACCCAAATCCCGCCAAAGCAGTCTCGCACGCCGCCTATTCGTCAAACAGGGACGATTCTGTCTTTTTTTTAGACGAGCCGGTCGGAGTCACGCCAAGGTGCTTGCAGGCGGCGGATGTGACTTCGCGGCCGCGCTTGGTCCGGCGTACAAAGCCGATCTGCAACAAATACGGCTCGACCACATCTTCCAGTGTGTCGCGTTCTTCGCCGAGCGTCGCGGCCAGTGCTTCGATACCCGCAGGCCCACCGTCGTAAATCTTAATCAGTGCCCGCAGGAAGTTGCGGTCCAGCTCGTCGAGGCCGAGATGATCGATTTGCTCCATTTTGAGGGCATTTTCGACGATTTCGGTGGTCAGGACGCCGGAGCCTTTGACCTGGGCATAATCGCGCACACGCTTGAGCAGGCGGTTGGCAATACGGGGTGTGCCGCGGGAGCGTCCGGCGACCATCTCCAGTGTGCCGTCATCACTTTCCAGTTCTAATAAATTGGCAGAGCGGCGGAGGATTTCGGTCAGTTCGTCAATATCGTAAAATTCCAGGTGGTGCATCATGCCGAAGCGGCCCCGCAGCGGCGCACTGAGAAGGCCGGCCCGGGTGGTCGCGCCGATCAGCGTGAACCGCTTGAGCGGAAAATTAATCGTCTTGGCGTGCATACCGCTATCGACGGTGAAATCGACTTTGAAATCTTCCATCGCCGGGTAGATAAACTCTTCGACCGGGGCACTGAGGCGGTGAATCTCGTCGATAAACAGTACATCGCCGGTGCCGATATTGCTCAGCAGGCCCATTACGTCGCCCTGCTTAGTCAGTGCCGGGCCGGAGGTAACGCGAATATTAGCGTTCATCTCGTTGGCGATGACATGGGCCAATGTGGTCTTGCCCAACCCCGGTGGGCCGTAAAACAACAGGTGGTCCAGCGGTTCGCTCCGCTGTCGGGCGGCCTGGACCGCGATGGACAGTTTTTCCTTAACATTCCGCTGGCCGATACATTCATCCAGCCGCTGCGGCCGCAACGCGCTGTTAAACTGTTCTTCGCCGTCACCGCGTGAATTTGAACTGAGTACTCGATCTATTGCCATTATTTTTTAGCCACGAATTAACACGAATTTTCACTTAATAAAATCAATTTAAACCACGAAGAGCACGAAGGTCACGAAGAAAAGACTATAAATAATGCTTCGTGCTCTTCGTGTCCTTCGTGGTTATTTTTATGCCTCGACGCCTTGTTTGATTCGGTACACCAGCGGGACGAGTTCTTCGGCGGTTTGGATGTCCGGGTGCTTTTGACAGGTCAGTTCAATCAGTTCCATTGCCTCATTGCGTTTTTCGCCCCAGGCAACCAGAATTTCCAGGGCCTCGGTCTGGAAGGTACCGAATGTTGTCGCGGCTTTGGCCGGCTGCTGCTCGCCGAAGGCAAAGGCGGCCAGCTTGCCGTTCAACTCGGCAACAATTAACTGAGCCATTCGCTTGCCGACGGCCGGAAGCGTTGTCAGCATTTTTTCATCGCCGGCTTCGATGGCGTCGGCAATCCGGGCAATCGGCATGGTCAGGGACTTGAGGCCCTTTTTGATACCCATGCCTTTAACAGACGTGTAACGGGTAAAAAAGTCCTTTTCGCCCTGGCTCAAAAAACCGACCATCCGCGGAATCAGGTTTCCGCCGCCGGGGGTGCCTTCGTAATATTCCATGGTACACAGCGTTACCTCGGCGCCGATCTTGCCGGACAGTTCACTGACCGCATAGCCGGGCAGCATGACCTCGTAACAGATCGCTCCGACCTGCACCAGGCCTTTGTCTTCGTCCAGCGAAACAAGTTTTCCTTCGATTTGTGCTATCATATTTTTTCTTTAGACAGGATTTACAGGATTAACGGGATTATTATAAATATTGATATCTCTGACTTTCCTTTTTACTTCTACACCGCTTTCACCAAAGTTAATCAATAAACCAACTTCTTTGTGGATTGCCGCCAAATAATTGACCAATTGTACCTCATGGGCTTTGGCTAATTGTTTGACTGATTTTAGTTCTATAATAACATTGGTCTCAACCAAAATATCAGCCTTAAACTCTCCGACAATCTGACCATCATAGTGAACAAGAATTTCTTTTTGACTTTCTGCAGACAGGCCTTCTTTAGCCAACTCAATCAACAGACATTTTTCATAAACGGATTCCAAAAAACCATAACCGATTGTGTTATAAACCTTATAGGCACAACCGATAATCGTATTTGTTAGCCGTTCATATCTCATTACTATCCTGCAAATCCCGTTAATCCTGTCTAAAAAAACTATCGTTCATTCGCACAGCAGAGGGCGATGGCGATGGCGTCGGCGACGTCGGCCGGTTCGGGTGGCTCGGCCAGGCTCAAGACCGACTGGATCGCCCGCTGCATCTGGTTTTTGGTTGCCCTGCCGTTGCCGGTCAGCGATTTTTTAATCCGCGTCGCGGCGTACTCTTTGACATCGGCTTCGGCTTCATCGCTTTTCTGCAAAATCACGCCGCGGGCATGGCCCATCAAAATCGCCGTCCGCGGATGCTTATAGTGAGCGTACAACTGCTCAACAGCCACCATGTCCGGGCGGTACTTTTCCAAGACGGTCTGAATATCAGCAGCAATCTGGCTCAACCGTGCGGCCAGTGTATTGTCGGCGTTAATGCGAAAGACACCCGCCTCCAGCAGCTTGACATCCAGCAGCTTTTTCTCAATCACGGCATAGCCGCAAACTCGCAATCCCGGATCAATCCCTAATATCTTCATATAATCAATTAAACCGCTTATTAACCACGAAGACCACGAAGCACACGAAGAAGAAAACAACTATAATTATCTTCGTGAACTTCGTGTCCTTCGTGGTTCAATTCATCTTATGCATCCGCTTTTTTGATTCGGTATTCGTGTTTGGGCATATCTTCGATCACGAAGCCGGCGGCGGTAACTTTGTCACGAATCTCATCAGCCGCTGCCCAGTCTTTATTCAGCTTGGCCTGCTTTCGCTGTTCGGCCAGTTCGACGATTTCAGCGGGGATTTCTTCTTCACCGGCGCCTTTCAGGACACCCAGCACCGAATCGATTTTTTCGATGGCCGTGACAATGGCTTCAGCTTCACCAGCGGTCGGGTCGGCCAGCTTATTAGCATCTTTGACCAGTTCAAAAACCGCGGCCAGAGCTTTAGAGACATTGAGGTCATCACAGAGTGCGGCATCGAATTCGGCGATAGCCTTGTTGATGAATGCCGTGACCTCGTCGCGAACGCTTGTTTCAGCGTTGCCTTTGGCTTTATCCTTAATCGTAAAGACGCACTGGCTGATCTTTTCGATGGCCGTTTCGGCGGCTTTGAGGCCATCAAAGGTAAAATTATAATTCTGACGGTAATGCGACGAGATCAGAGCATAGCGAATCGCATTTTGCTTAAAGCCTTTTTCCACCAGTTCCTGAATCGTATACAGATTGCCCTTTGACTTGGACATCTTTTCGCCGTCAAACATCAAAAACCGTGCGTGCATCCAGTAGTTGACCCATTTTTTGCCCGAAGCGCCTTCGGACTGGGCAATTTCGCACTCGTGGTGCGGGAAGATGTTGTCTTCGCCGCCGGTGTGGAAATCAAACTGCTCGCCGAGGTACTTGCTGCTCATGGCAGAACACTCGATGTGCCAGCCGGGGAAACCGCGGCCCCACGGGCTGTCCCATTGCTGGATATGCTTGGGGTCATGCTTCCAGAGTGCAAAGTCCTGCGGGTTTTTCTTTTCGGAGTTGACTTCGATGCGGGCACCGGCGTTCAAGTCGTCCAGTGTATTGCCGGACAGTTTACCGTAATCCTTAAACGTCGTCACATCGTAATAAACGTTATGGCCGACGACATAGGCGTGGCCCTTATCGACCAGGGTGCTGATCATGTCGATCATTTCCTGGATATGCTCGGTTGCCCGCGGAAAACTGTCGGCCGGCTGCATGTTCAGCATCTCGGCGGCGGCATTGAACGAGTCGATATAAAAGGCCGCGATCTCCAGCGGGTCTTTTTTCTCTTTGCGGGCGGCTTCTTCGAGCTTGTCGGCGCCTTCGTCGGCATCATCCAGCAGGTGCCCCACATCCGTGATGTTCATGATGTGCGAAACCTCGAACCCTTTGAATGCCAGAAACCGTTTGAGCAGGTCCGCCATCAAAAATGATCGGAAGTTGCCGATATGCGGATGCGAATACACCGTCGGGCCGCAACTGTAAAGCTTGACCTTGCCGGCTTCAACCGGCTCAAACACCTCGACCTGTTTTGAAAACGTATTATAAAACTTTATTTCACTCATTGTTTCTCTTCTCTTTTTTGTCCACAGATTACACAGATTTCACTGATTAAATATATAAAAGAAAAATCTGTGTCCATCTGTGTAATCTGTGGACTTTTTATAATCTTCGTTTTACTCTTCTTCGCAAAAGGACCATGGCGGTTGAGGCGATGGCTTTGCCTTCGCCGACGGCGTCGAGGCCCTCATTGGTTTTTGCCTTGATATTCACGTTGGAAAAATCCGTATCCAGCAGTCCGGCCACGGCCCGTTTGATCTGGCCCTTATAGGGGCCGAGTTTGGGGCGTTGGGCATGGACAATCACATCCAGATTGACAATTTCCCAGCGGTCTTTTTTAACGCGTTCCCGCACCAGTAGCACCAAATCCCGGCTGTCAGCGTCTTTCCATTCCGGGTCGGTGTCGGGAAACAGCGTGCCGATATCGCCGAGTCCGGCAGCACCAAGTATCGCGTCGATCACCGCGTGCAGCACGACGTCGCCATCACTGTGTGCCAGCAGGCCGCATTCGAAAGGCACCTCAACCCCGCCCAGCATCAGCGGTTTATCCGCGATGAGCTGGTGGATATCGGTTCCGATGCCCGTTCGATATTCGTACTCGACGCTGTCCACGATTTACAGCACTCCTTTGGTACTGGGGATGTCATCACCGATGATTTTGACAGCTGTGCCGATAGCCTGGCCCAGTGCCTTGAAGATCGCCTCGGCCATGTGGTGGCTGTTGGTGCCGTAGGGCACATCCACATGCAGGTTAAATTTGCCAACCGTCGAGAAACTTCGCAAAAATTCCTCACACAGTTCCACATCAAACTCGCCGATCTTTTCCGTTGGAAAGTCTGCCCGATAGACCAGAAACGGACGGCCCGACAAATCCACCGTTACCTCGGCCTTGGCGTCTTCCATCGGCACAATGCTGTGGCCGTAGCGGGCGATGCCTTTTTTGTCGGCGAGCGCCGCATCCAGTGCTTCGCCTAAACAGATGCCGACGTCTTCAACGGTGTGATGCGCGTCAATGTGCAAATCACCTTTGGCCTTAACCACCATGTCAATTTTGCTGTGTTTGCTCAGATGCGTCAGCATGTGGTCGAAAAAGCCCACGCCGGTGTCAATCTCGTAACGGCCGGTGCCGTCAAGATTGAGTGTCACCGTGATATCCGTTTCATTCGTCGTGCGTTTCAGTTCCGTTTTTCGCTCTGCCATAAATCTATCCCTTAGTCCAGTACATCCTTCAGCGCCGCCAATAGTTTGTCATTCTGTTCGGGCGTGCCGATGGTTATTCGCAGTTTATCCGTCAATCCATCCAGCGAAAAATACCGGATGAAAATATTTTGCTTTTTCAATGCCTCATGAATCGCTTTCGCATCACAGCCGACACATCGGGACAGCAAAAAATTCGTCTGACTGGGAGACACTTCAAACCCCAGCGACGTCAACTGCTCGGTTAATCGCGTGCGTTCGGCTATAATCTTTTCGACATTGCTTTTTAAGTGCGCCTGATCTTTGATCGCCGCCGTTGCCGCCGCCAGTGAAATCACGTCCGCATTATACGAGTCTTTGGCCTTCATCAACCCGGCAATCAGCTTTGGCGAGGCAATCCCGAAACCAAACCGCAGACCCGCCAGCGAATACCCCTTGCTCATTGAGCGGAGAATCAGCACATTTTCGAAATCGTGAACCAGTCGAATCGCGTTGTCTTCGGCGAAATCCACATAGGCCTCGTCAATCAGCAGTACACCGGTCAGTCGCCCTGCCAGTTCGGCCAATGCGTCAATCGGCAGCATATCGCAGGTCGGCGCATTAGGATTGCAGACAATCGTCAGCGGTGCGTTGATTTTCGCCAGTTCATCCAGCGAACCGTTTTCACCCCGCGGCACCTCAACCGCTTCGCAGCCCTGGATATTGGCCAACACCGGGTACAGCGAATAGGTCGGCTGGGCATAGGCCATCGGGCGAGTGTGGTCACAGCAAACCCGCACGCAGATTGTCAGCAGATCATCGCCGCCATTGGTACAGATAATGTTTTCCGGGCGGACATTCAGTACCTGGGCCGCGGCGGCGCGAAAGCTGTCACCGGCCGCCTCCGGGTATCGCTGAAAATCCAGCGACGTCAACTCGGCAATCGCCTCAAACACCTTCGGCGATGCCGGCCACGGGTTCTCATTGCTGTTGAGCTTGATTACATCCGCGGTTTTGGGCTGAAAACCGGGAACATAGCCCGCCATTTTTTCAATTGTGTCACGAAAATATGTCATCAAAGCACCTTATTGATACAGTTTGGACAATTATAACCCGCATTTGACGGCAAAAAAAGAAGATTTTGAAAAACTTAACGTGTGCTGCATACAGCAATAACTCTCAGCGCAGCAAAGGATATCGATGTATTGGGGACATCCTTAATAGTAGCATTGACGGGCGTGCCAGAGACTATTTGCCGCAATAGTCGATGAGGCGGCCGATTTCGCTGCGGAGTTTTTTGCGATGGACGATCATATCGACAAAACCGTGCTCGACGAGAAATTCAGCGGTCTGGAAGCCTTCGGGCAATTCGATTTTGATGGTCTGCTGGATCACACGCGGCCCGGCAAAGCCGATCAGGGCTTTGGGTTCGGCGATAATGATATCGCCCAGCATTGCGAAACTGGCCGCCACGCCCCCGGTCGTCGGGTCGGTCAGGACGGAGATAAACAGCCCCCCTGCCTCATCATAACGGGCCAGAGCCGCACTGGTTTTGGCCATCTGCGAGAGAGCAACGAGTCCTTCATGCATTCGGGCGCCCCCGGAGCAGCAAACCGCAATAAAAGGCAGCGATTCTTCAATCGCCCGGTCAATCGCCTGGCAGAATTTTTCGCCAACGACCATGCCCATCGAGCCGCCGAGGAAATTAAAGTTCATGACCGCCAGCATGACGCCGCGACCACGGATAAAAGCCTTGCCCGCCAGTAATGCCTCATGAGCGGCCATTTTTTCCGGATCGACCTTGATACGGTCCTTGTAGTTCTTATCTCCCCAGGTAAACTTCAGCGGGTCACTACTGGCCAGGTCCGCTCCCAATTCCTCGAACGATCCTTCATCGACCAACTGCCGGACGCGTTCGGCACCGCCAATGCGAAAATGATGGTCGCATTCGGGGCAGATGCTCATGTTCTCATCGACCGTCTTTTTATAGAGCATGTTCTTGCAGGACGGGCAGGACATCCACAGCCCTTCCGGCATCTCTTTTCGGGGCTTGAGTGAAAACCCGTTCCAGTTTGGTTTATTCTTTTTCGCCATGGGGAAGCTCTTTGTTCCTAATCGCGTTTATTGGCTATTCATTCAATGCATTGGTAATCGCGTCAATCGCCGCGGCCCGATCCGGCTGGCCGAAGACGGCGTTGCCGGCGACAAAGGTATCGGCGCCGTAATCCCGCGCCGTTGCCACGGTCGTCGCGTCAATGCCGCCATCGACCTGGATTCGCACGTCGGGGCCGACGATCTCGCGAATCTGCTGGCATTTTTGAGCGGCATCGTCCATAAAAGCCTGGCCGCCGAAGCCCGGCTGAACCGTCATCACCAGCACCATATTACACAATGGAGCGACTTTTTCAATGGATTTGACGGGAGTTTTCGGATTCAGCGTCACACCGACGGTTACGCCCTGCTGACGGAGTACATCGACAAAGGCCATCGGATCATCGACGGTTTCGATATGAAACGTGATATGGTCAGCACCGGCTTTGATGAATTCCGGGGCATATGTTTGCGGATCGGTAATCATCAGGTGTGTATCCAACACCGCATCGGTACACTGACGAATCCACTTGACCGCGGGCGGGCCAAAGGTGATATTCGGCACAAAATGGCCGTCCATGACGTCCAAATGCACGATTTTGATGCCCGCATCGGTCACTTGTGCGATTTCCGATTGTAAATTCGCAAAATCCGCGCTCAAGATCGACGGTGCGATCTCAAACGTCCCGGTTGGTGGCAACAGCTTCTTTTCCATATCTTACCTGTTTTTGGCAAAGCTAAAATTAACCATGAAGCACATGAAGTCCATGAAGATTCTATTATTATACCTTCATGTTCTTCATGCCCTTCATGGTTTTATTCACAAGTTCAATTCTTACTTCTCATCGAGGATGGCGAGGCACTTGAACTTCTTGCCTTCGAGGAATTCGAGGCTGGCGCCGCCACCGGTGGAAATATGGCTGACCTGATCTTCCAGGCCCATATTCACGATTGCTGTAGCGCTGTCGCCGCCACCGATTACGCTGCGAGCGCCTTTGCTGGTCGCTTCAGCGACTGCCTGGGCAACGGCCTTAGTGCCCGCGGCGAACGCTTCCATCTCAAAAACGCCCATCGGGCCGTTCCAGACAATCGTCCTGGCGTCGTCCAGCTTGGAAACCAGCAGGTCGCGGGTCTTCGGACCAATGTCCAGACCTTCCCAGCCTTCCGGGATGTCGCCTTCAACGACCTTGTTTTCGGCATCCGCCTTGAACTCGGTCGCAACCACGGTATCGACCGGCAATACGAGTTCGCAGCCGACTTCCTTGGCCTGTTTGAGCAGTTCGACTGCCTTATCGACAAAATCGTCTTCACAGAGGCTGTCGCCAACCTGCTGGCCCTGTGCCTTGAAGAAGGTGTAGGCCATCGCCCCGCCGATCAGGATCGTATCGACCTTGGTCATGAGGTTCTCGATGACGGCGATCTTATCCGAAACTTTTGCACCGCCGAGAATGGCAACGAAGGGCTTTTCGGCGTTTTCAACAGTCTCGCCGAGGAACTTCAGTTCTTTCTCGATGAGGTAGCCGGAGACACGCGGCTTGCCTTCCATCATGCACGGAACGGTGTACATCGAAGCGTTATCGCGATGAGCGGTCCCAAATGCATCACAGACATAGACATCGGCCATGTCGGCAATCTTCTTAGCGAAAGCGTCTTTGGCTTGGTGCAACTGAGCGTCTTCCTT
>JANQGW010000059.1 GCA_028282905.1 Sedimentisphaerales bacterium
CAAATACTCGCCCCCAGCGAATATTTACCCCGTCGTGCGTCCGTGCAAGGAAAAGACAGGAGAGGAGATTGTCATGAAAGTCTATTATGGCTTTGGTTCATTCGCCTCTCACTTATAATATGCTAAATAAAAATCAGAAGGCAAACCGACAAACAGGAAAAATCTCTCTTTTTCCATGTTTTTTTTGGGGAAAACTCAGACTCTTTCAGTCCTCATATTGTGGGAATTGTTATCGGTCTTATTTGCCGCTTTTTGAAAAAAAACGAAAAAATTATATTTTTGTCAGGCAAGAAGGCCGAAGGCTGTTATTTGAAAGGGGGCGATAAGAGGGCGATAATATCTTTGCTGAGGGTAGCTTAAAGTTTATCAATCTGTCAAAAAGAGCTTTTTTTCGGTTTATATCAGGTCAGTAAATTTACTGAAACATCCTCTGTTTCAATAAATCTTAACTAAAACCTATTAAACCCATGGGATTAAGTGGTGTTCTGTGTGTTCCGACCAAAAGAAGTGTAGAGAGTGCTGTGTCGAATTAGATGTGGTTTTTTAGGGGATATCAAAATGGCCAAAAAAATGACAATTGGCAAACAGTTATGGGGCGGGTTTTCGATCATCTTGATTCTTTTAGTCATCATGGGTGTTATGTCGTATCTGGGGTTGTCAAAAATTAACGACGAAACAACGGATATGGTGGGCAAGAATGAATTGGTTCAGACACTGGCGCGTCGGGAAATTGACCATCTGAATTGGGCCAATAAAGTGTCCGAACTTTTCATCGACGATACCGTTACGGAATTGACAGTTCAGACCGATGACCACAAGTGCGCGTTTGGCAAATGGCTTTACGGCCCCGGGCGTGAGGAAGCGGAAAAGCAAGTCCCGCAGCTTGCAACTATTTTAAAGGAGATTGAAGGGTGTCATCTGGAATTGCATACATCTGCAATTGAGATTAAGGATTGTTTCGACCCGGCCAACACCGAACAGGCCAGCAACGTCTATCTGCATAAAACCTGTCCCAGTCTCAAGCAGGTGCAGGCATTGCTGGGCCAGGCAACAGAGCATGTCGAGGCTGCGGTTGAAACGGTCAATGCTGACACTCTGCATACATCTAAGACAACACAGGCAGAGATTGGTATTATTACGCTGCTGACGATTGTCATTGGTGTTTTCTGTGCCTTTTTCATTGCGCGCAGGATTGTCAAAGTTCTTCGTCGAATTATTGAGAGCCTGCAGGAAGGTGCCGAACAGGTTGCCTCAGCTTCCGGGCAGGTTTCTTCGGCCTCACAGTCGTTGGCTGAAGGGGCTACCGAACAGGCCGCCGGTCTGGAAGAAACCTCTTCCAGCCTCGAAGAGATGAGTGCGATGACCAAGCAGAATGCTGATAATGCCCAGCAGGCGAATACGTTGTCTTCTGATGCCCAGCAGTCGGCTCAGGAAGGCTCTGAAGCCATGCTGCGAATGAGCCAGGCGATTGACGATATCCAGAAAAGTTCCGATGAAACGGCCAAGATTATCAAGGTCATTGACGAGATTGCGTTTCAGACGAATCTGCTGGCATTGAATGCCGCGGTTGAAGCTGCTCGCGCCGGAGAGGCCGGTAAAGGCTTTGCCGTCGTCGCTGAGGAAGTTCGCAATCTGGCGATGCGCAGTGCCGATGCCGCCAAGAATACCGCCGATATGATTGAAGAATCGGTCAAGAATGCTAAAAACGGCGTGACCATCTCTGCGGAAGTCAGCAAAACACTCGAAGAAATTGTCAACGGTGTACAGAAGACCAGCGACCTCGTCGGTGAAATTTCAGCGGCCAGTGATGAACAGGCACAGGGAATTGACCAGGTTAATACCGCTGTAAATCAAATGGATAAGGTCACACAGCAGAATGCTGCCAACGCGGAAGAATCGGCCAGTGCTTCTGAAGAGCTCAGTGCCCAGGCCGAGCAAATGCTGATGGCGGTTCAGGATCTGGCAGGGTTGGTTCAGAATGACGTTCATGCGACGCTGGGCAGTTCAAAGACCGGCAGCCGCGGTATTTTCAAAAGTCGGCTCAAGGTTTCTGACGAGGCGTTTCATCAGATTTCCGATAGCGGCAAAAATTGCTGGGATGTGAAGCAGTGCGGCCGTATTCCGGGCGGCGACAAGGTCGATGAGCTTGGGGTTTGTCCGGCCTATCCCAACGGCGGCAAAATCTGCTGGCGCATTGCCGGAACCTTCTGCGGTGGAAATGTTCAGGGTTCAGCGGCTAAGAAGTTGAGCAGTTGCACAAAATGCGAGTTTTACAAAGAAATGAATTCAAGCAAACTGGAGCAAACGGTTTCTGCACAAACGGCGATTCCGTTTGACGATGATTTTTCAGATTTTTAGTCGTTTCTTGACAGCAGTTTCAAAATGAAGGGCAAAAGGCACAGGAGTCAATCTTCTGTGCCTTTTTATATGACATGAGCGTTTTGGGTCGTTTGTCGAGGTGATTTGGCTCCGGCAGGGCAGGATTAGCGTTTTTGTTGTCTAAATCAAGCCGACTATACGCCAACCAACAGGGCAAAAAAGATAGTAAAACTTGGTATTGCCATTTACGGCGTTTGTCGCTAAGATGGAATGCCATGGAAGAGCCAAAACAGAAAAATTCGACGGATTACAGAACCCAACTGTATGAAATTATCTTCAAAGCTGACACGCCTGCCGGCAAGGCCTTTGATGTTCTACTGATTATTTGCATTCTGGCCAGTGTCGGCGTGGTGATGCTGGACAGTATCGAGGAAATCCACAGCCAGTACACAGGCTGGCTGATTGGGGCCGAATGGTTTTTCACGATTCTCTTTACGATTGAATATATCCTGCGGCTGATTTGCGTGCCTTCTAAAATCAGGTATGCCCGGAGTTTTTTCGGCATCATCGACCTTCTGTCGATACTGCCAAGTTATCTTAGCGTGGTCCGCTTTTTGAGGGTGTTGCGGATTCTGCGGGTACTTCGGGTCTTTCGCGTACTCAAACTTGGCAATCACGTTAAGCAGGCCGACATGCTGCGGCAGGCTCTATACGCCAGCCGCCAGAAGATTCTGGTGTTTCTCTGCTTTGTGTTAACACTTGTGGTCATTATTGGCGCGGTGATGTACACGATTGAATCGCCGAAGGCCGGGTTTACCAATATTCCCCAGAGTGTGTACTGGGCTATTGTGACGCTGACCACGGTCGGTTATGGCGACATTTCTCCCCAGACACCTCCCGGTAAGGCACTGGCCGCGATGGTGATGCTGCTGGGCTATGCGATCATTGCGGTACCTACCGGGATTGTGACGGCTCAAATTGTGCAAATGCCCAAAAAAACAGTCTCTCAAGCCTGCTCCGATTGCGGTTACAATAAACATGACTCTGATGCGGGGTACTGCAAAAAGTGCGGAGGTAAGTTAACGGCGCCATAAATATTACAGGAGGAAACATGGAACTGTTGAATAAGCACATCGGCTTTACGGAAGAAAACGCTCCTGAAACTGCTGTCTGGACAAATACATCCTTTGTCAAAACGGTTCACCCAGCCGACCAGCGAAAACATGGGCGCTTTGATCTGGTTTTGGCCTTTGGAATCCTTGGACTGTTTGCGATTGCCGCGATTGTATTTTTTGCAGGGCTGTCTGTCGAAAAACGCTTTCCTGATTTAAACTCCAATGTCTTTACGGCTATTTCCGGAGTCATGATCTTTTCTGCCATTATTCTGGCTCCGTTTCAGACGTTGTTCAGCAAATTGTTTATGATTGCCAAGATTCGCGGTCGAGGTGAGTTGCTGTTTCAGCCGGACGGGAGTTGTGCTTATGTAGCAATTGAAGACCCATTGACCTACGATAAGCATAAGCTGCTGCCGGAAGATTTTGGCCTGCTTAAGATTACGCCGGAGTTTATTCAATTGGAAATGTGCAATCACCGGGCGCAGTTTGCCATTGAAGACGTCAATATGTCACTGCTGCACACCGGGCAGGATCTTGCTTGCGTACGTTTAAGCAGCCGCCTGTCCCCGTATCCGTGGAGTATTGCCGTGACAGCGTTGGCAATGCCCAATAAGATATTCAATAAATTAAAGTCTGCTGCCAGGGCAAAGTTGTTGTTCAATTTGCTGCAGGAAGCAGGAGTGCAGGCCATTGATAATGTTGTGGATGAAAATCCCGCAGCGGACCAAAGTATCCCATTGGCTGGAGCAGTTGAAGAGGTGACGGATTCTTCGGAAGCACCGCAGGCATCGCCTTCACCGGCCAATGCTGATGTGTTGGATATCCGTTATAAAAATATTGTCGATGCCATTCGTGAGAAAGAGAAGAAACGCAAAAGCTGGATTACCAATGTCGCGATTTTGGTTTTTTCGTTATATCTGTTTATTCAACTGGGTTTTTTCCGAATGGGGTTGCAGGGCGTCCTCGTCATCATCGCAGTGCTTTTTGTGCATGAAATGGGGCACCTGCTGGGAATGAAAATGTTTGGCTATAAAAACGTGCAGATGTTTTTCATTCCGATGATGGGAGCGGCGGTTTCCGGAACAAGCCAGAATGTGGCGAGTTGGAAAAAGAGTGTGGTAACGCTCATGGGTCCGCTGCCGGGTATTTTTCTGAGCTTGGTATTTCTGATTTTATACCTCGTCATGAACAAAGAACTGCTTTTGCTAACCGGGGTGATGTTTTTGCTGCTCAACCTGTTGAACCTCCTGCCGCTTTATCCGTTAGACGGCGGGCGGTTTGTAAACGAGGTGCTGTTTTCACGGAATCGTTATCTCGAATTAGTGACCAATATCTTAGCGGCGGCCGTTTTTCTGCTTGCCGGGTTTGCTGCCGATGACTGGATTTTAAAAATGCTGGGGTTCTTTAATTTGTTCTCTCTTCGCTATCGGTTTAAAATGGCGACCGCCGCAATGCAGCTTCGCAAAGAATTTTTTGAAACAGAGAATCGGCCGCCCGGTATCATTGTGCAGGATGAACAAACGGATATTCCCGAACAATACTTGAAACAGTTGATTGACTGGATTTACCAGAATACTCCGGGGTCGTTAAAACCGAAAACCGCCGCCCAGATAGCGACTCAGCTGTGGGAACGCATCCGCATTCGGCCCCCGCGGCTGGGAGCGACCATGGCATTGTTGGGCCTGTTTGTTCTGGGGTATATCACGTCATTTGTCGCGATTGCAGGATACGGCTATTGCTATTACAAGCAGAATTATAAGACCGAAGTTGAAATCGTTGAAGTTCCGGACGAAAGCGGGCAGTTTCGTTTTGTTGAGCAGGTATATGTAGGGAATCGACTCGATTCTGAAACGGAATTGACAGACGATAAACAATTATATCACGGTTCATATAAAAGCTACTATGAGGACGACATACTGTTTGAAGAAGGGCAGTGGCAGATGGGCAAACGTACCGGTTTATGGAAACTCTATGATCCGAACGAACAGCTCTTTGAGATTACAGTATATGAAGAGGGAATTCCAGTATTGTTGAAAGAAATAGAAGAAAATGGTGAGTGGACCGAATCCGGGCCGGAGGATTGGACAGAAGAATATAAAACTTACTGGCAGCAAGAGTCCGAGATTCTGCATGGCCCCGGTGACCAATGATCGGTGCGGTTAATTTGGCGATGAAATGAAATAGGGATTGATTTTGTCAACTGTTTGCCTACAATGAGCGGCTTATTTGACAATGAAACAGATATTTGACTATAACCACTGTGTTTTATAGGAGTTTAGTGATGTTACAAGATGGCGAAAAAGGCGCAATTATTCAACGTGATAAGCAGACGTACGCGGTGGCTCCGCATTTGCCGTGTGGGGTTGTTTCGACGGATACGCTTCGGAAACTGGCTGATACGGCAGATAAATTTAATATTGTCGCGGTGAAGGTGACCAGCGCCAGCCGGATTGCGTTAGTGGGCATCAAAGAGGAAGATGTCGATGCTGTTTGGCAGGATTTGGAAATGTCACCGGGGGCGGCGGTCGGCCTGTGTGTTCGTTCGATCAAGGCCTGTCCGGGCACGACTTTCTGCAAACGTGGCCAGCAGGACAGTCTTGGCATCGGAATGCTGCTGGATGAGAAATATCACGGACTGGAACTGCCCGGAAAATTCAAAATCGGTGTTTCCGGCTGTCCCAATCAGTGTGCGGAAAACTGCATTAAGGACGTTGGCCTCGTCGGTACCGCCAAGGGCTGGATGGTGACTGTCGGCGGCAACGGCGGCAATAAATCGCGTCTGGCACAGGAGTTAACTCGTAATGCCACCACTGAAGAGGCGTTAGCGATTATCAACAAGATTATCAAGTTCTACAAGGAAAAGGGCGAAAAGAAACACCGCCGTCTCGGTGCCTTGATCGATGAAATGGGCTTTGAGGAATTCCAAAAGGCTATTCTTGACGCTTAAATATAGGTAAAAAGTGATGCCGTGGGTGAATGTCTACGGCTGTTTTATGATGTGATGTATGGATCGTGATATAAAAAATTCGGTTGGGATCGTAGAAACGCAGATCGTGCGGGTGGTCGAGGGCGATGCGCCTTTACGCCTCAAGTGTGGTAAAGACTTGGGGCCGATTGATGTCGCTTATGAGACTTATGGCGAACTGAATGAGCAAAAAGACAATGCGATTTTAATTTGTCACGCGCTCAGCGGCAACGCCCATGTGGCCGGCTACAATAGCCCGGACGACCGCAAGCCCGGTTGGTGGGATACGATGGTTGGCCCGGGAAAGCCGATTGATACCCATCGGTATTTTGTGATTTGCTCAAATTTTCTCGGCGGCTGCAGCGGCACTACCGGCCCGTCGGAAGTGAATCCCGCCACCGGAAAGCCCTACGGACTGGATTTTCCGATTATCACGATTGAAGACACGATTAATGTTCAGAAACTGTTGCTGGACAAGCTTGGCATCGGGCATCTGCTGGCGGTCATCGGCGGCTCCATGGGCGGGATGCAGGTACTGCAATGGTCGATTGCCTATCCGGATTTCATGGACGCGGCCTTGTGCATTGCATCGACAACACGGCTCAATGCCCAGTCCATCGCGTTTGATGCGGTCGGGCGGAACGCGATTTTGGGCGATGTGAATTTTAATCACGGTCAGTACCACGACGGCCCTGTTCCGGGCCGCGGTCTGGGCATCGCTCGGATGATCGGACATATTACTTATCTGTCCGAGGAGTCCATGCGTGCCAAATTCGGCCGCCAATTACGTACGGCAGAGAATTACAATTACGAGTTTGACTCGGAGTTTTCCGTCGAAACCTACCTGGACCATCAGAGCCGCACGTTTATCGAGCGGTTCGACGCCAACTGCTATCTGTATGTCACCAAGGCGATGGATTATTTCGATCTGGCGCGGGAATACGGCTCGCTGGAGCAGGCGTTTTCCAATACAAGCTGTCGGTTTCTGATAGCCAGTTTTTCGAGTGACTGGCTGTTCACGCCGGAGCAATCTGAGGAGATTGTCAACGCGCTGGCCGCAAAGGGCAAGGATGTCACCTATTGCGATATTACCTCATCATATGGACATGACGCGTTTTTGTTGGAGGTGCAGAAACTGGGGCGGCTGATCGGTGGTTTTATTGACGCAACCTGGCATCAAGTCCGGACTGGGCAAAGAATACTGCCGGAAAAATGTGCCTGTGCCGATACCAATAAAAAAACGCACAAACATGACTACGGCAAGCGAGTGCGTGTTGATTATCAACTAATTGAATCGCTGATTGAGCCGGATTCGCGTGTGCTGGATTTAGGTTGCGGTGACGGCGAGCTGTTGTGCCGGTTGATTGGTGACAAGAACGTTACTGCCGAAGGTATTGAACTGGACGAAGAACTGGTCATCCACTGCACCCAGTGCGGCGTCTCGGCGATTCATCGAGATATTGAACGCGGGCTGGAAATGTATCCGACCGATACGTTCGATTACGCGGTTCTGTCGCAAACGATCCAGACGTTGAAAGACCCGCAGAAGGTCATTGCTGAACTGCATCGCGTGGCCCGGCGGGTGATCGTCAGTTTTCCGAATTTCGCAAACTGGCACTGCCGGCTTCAATTGCTGTTTAAGGGGATGGCGCCGATCACTAAGCAGTTACCGTACCGCTGGCACAATTCGCCCAATATCCATTTCCTGTCACTGAAGGACTATGACCATTTCTGCGCTGAGCAGGGGATTAAGATCGAACAAAAAATTCCTATTGGAAAGCATACCACATTGCCGGTACGTATTCTGCCGAACTTCTTCGCCGCCCAGGCTGTCTATGTCACCAGCAAGCATTAGACCAATTGTGTTTAAACTATGTGTTTTTGCGATCCCTGGTGTGGCACCCTTTTGAGCCTGCTTAAAGGGGTGGTTGCCGCATAATCGCCCATCCCCTTGCTGTGCAAGAGGATGCTACTCTTAGAATATCGTACAGTTTATTCGTACAATTGGTATAATAAAGTAAAGTTGAATTTCTCAATCTTGTACTGTCCGATAAACATTTCATCATTTCTGAAACTATTTTATTCTCCCAAATATTTTTTCATGTTAGTAAATACTTTTTCGGCAAGTCTTTTTCTAGCATTTTTTGTGAATCCAGAAACAATAGTGTTCATCATGATATTATCATTTGATAGATGCATGTCTCTAAAAGTATCATCAACAGAATCTGTATCAAAAATTGCATAATGATCATCATTTTGAATCCATTTTTCAAAAGCATCTCTGTCAAAGGAAAAACCAAGTCCTGTGTTGACTAAGACTTTTTTGCCGGTTAGTAAGTTGAATTCTTTGTGACCAATGACGCGAGTATTCTTTGGTAAATGAAGTGATATAATATCACATTTTTTTAGTAAATCATTAAGGGCTAAGTAAGTATATGGAACATCTTCTCGAATAGTTCTATTGTGATAATAGACATCCATACCGAAAAAATTGGCCGTTTCTGCTACTTTACTTCCAACTGAACCGAGACCAATAATGCCTAAATTTAAAGATTCTAATTCAATGGGTTCTTGTATAAATTTGTTTTTACCGACACCTAGTAACAATTGAATTAGTGTACTAAATATATATTGTACGACACCTTGATCGCCATAATCACGAACACCTGTTACCGTTATAGAATTTTGTATAGCGGCTGATAAATTAACATTTGCAGATGCTTCATCATATAAACTACAACACATACCTATATATTTAAGGTGTGGCAAGGCATGTATAACCTCTGAATCAATATGAGAAGTCCATGATATTAAGAGTGCATCCGCCCCTTGTGCTCTTTTTATGATTTCTTCATTTGAACTTGGCGAGTTGGAATAGGTTATTAATTCATTGGAAATTGATTCTAAGTCTTCCGTTGCAAACTCTTCAATACCTGTTTTTTCAAGAATAACAATCTTTTTGAATTTCATTGTTGACCTCCATAAAAAAAACCGCAACAATATGCCATTGTTCGCATATGCTTGCAACTGCATATAATCTTATATACATGGTATACTATTTATGTTTTTTGTCAAAGGAGAACTAAAGGGGGCAGATTCCTTATTTTATAAAGGGAGTGGATTAGATAACATGCAGGTCATTTGATTAACCTCAGTCTATGCTACTAGCAAGCATTGGGTTTTCTTTTTAGCGAATCTCGTAAGATGGTTTTGTTGTATTGGCGTTTTTTTTCTTGATGATTTCCAGCAGTCGATATGCGAGTTGGACGGCGTTCCATTTGGGTTCGGTTTGTTCGTCGTTGTCGTTTGTCTCAATCAATGCCAGCGGCAGGATGACTGCTTCGATGTCGGATTGGTTCAATTCTGCATCCAGTTGGCCAAGTGCCTCCAGAATGCTGAAGGGCGATTCGATGATCTCCGGCTGGCCGGGGTGACTATTATCGCATAAATTTGAATGTCCTGCCGCAAGATGCTCTCGACAGGCTAACGGGCGGTGCTCATAGATGCCGCAAATGCCGTTGACTAAAAACGGGCAGCTCAGATTCAAACTTGCATACCAGCGGCTCAATTGCTCTGGGGTGGGCTGTTGGCTGATCTCATGAATTGGGCTGCTGTTGTGGAGGATTTTTCGAGCCGATTCCACGCTGGACTTAAGAACTGAATGCTGGTAGCCCGCGTCCATCTGAGATAGTTTTTGGCGGATATAGGCAATTTCCGGCCGTGACAATGCAACCAGATAATTGCAGCAGGCCGAACATCCCTTATGGCAGGCAATGGGGCTGTCTTGCTGTTTTTGCCGCTCCACCGTAACCGCACAGACTTTTTCCGCGATGGCTTGTGCAGCAGGAACCAGGTCGGAAATCTGGATTGGTTCGTCCGGTACTTTCAGACAAAAATCAATGGATTGTCCCGATATTACAAATGTGGTTTTGATAAGCTGCCCGACACCGGTTCCGGCTGAGTCCGTTGGCTTGAATGTTTCCAGTAATGTCATTGTTGTATTTGTTTTCAAGTCGAATCCGCGTTTTCAGTATTGAAAAGCCGAATCAATTGGCTTTCAATACAAAGCTTGTTTTCTCCCGGCGGTATTCGATTAGCCGGTTCTTATTGTTTCGTCCATATCAGGGCATGCTGTTATTTCGGAAACTACCGGATTTACCGCAATAACACAGACATGGAAGGGGGCGTCTGATACGCACCACTTCCATGCCTGATTTTATAGAGTCGAAGACTCACTGCAGCTAATCGTTAAACTCAGAGAAGTCTTCGTCGAACGGAATTTCATTGGTTGCCGTGGTTTTGACCGTTCCGGAGACTGGTTTCCGTGTAGCCGATGCGACGATTTGATGAAATGCTGAATGTCCAACATTAACCGCTTTGGCGGCAGGGCGATAAGCATTTGATGAATGTTTATGAGCCATATTCGTCCCGACACCACTGACAAGTGCAACCAGATCCTGAACAATTCCCTGCATCTGCTCGGCCTGACTGCTGAGTTCTTCGGATGCACTGGCTGACTCTTCCGCGTTGGCCGCGGTTTGCTGTGTGACCTTGTCCATCTGACTGACGGCGGTGTTGACCTGATCGATGCCTTGTGCCTGTTCAGAGCTGGCGGCCGAGATTTCGCCCACCAGATCGCTGGTTTTCTGAACGCTGTTAACGATTTCATCGAGGACTTTACTGACTTCATTTGAAATCTCAACGCCGTTGCGAGAGTTTTTAACCGATTCCTCAATCATACTGGAGGTATTTTTAGCTGCTTCCGCCGACCGCATTGCCAGATTTCGCACTTCCTCGGCGACAACGGCAAATCCTTTTCCGGCTTCACCGGCTCGAGCCGCTTCAACGGCGGCGTTCAGTGCCAGCAGATTCGTTTGGAAGGCGATTTCGTCAATCACTTTGATAATCTTAGCCGTTTCGTCTGAGCTTTTTTGAATATCATCAATGGCTTGGCCCATTCGCTGCATGGCTTCAGCGCCTGTTTGTGCCGATTTCTGTGATTCGCCGGCAAGTGTGTTGGCTTGCTGGGCATTGTCGGCATTCTGTCGGGTCATGGAACTCATTTCTTCCAGCGAACTGGAGGTTTCTTCCAGACCCGCGGCTTGTTCGGTGGCGCCTTCGGCCAGCGATTGTGAAGCGGCACTGACCTGGTTAGAAGCGGAGGCCACCTGCTCTGCACCGGCGGCCAGGCCGTCAACGATTCGTGTGAGTACTTTTTTGATGCCAAGTGTGATTG